>DAOTZP010000343.1:0-16986 GCA_034434265.1 Anaerolineales bacterium
ACCTTTAAATGACGAGCGAGCGGCGAAAATCATGGATAAGCTCAGCCAGTTACAGACGGTCACTGACCAGCGGACGTAAAGAAAAGAAAGGCGATAAACGCCGCGAGCGAAATTAGGAGCAGAATTCCGCTTGTTACCGCGGCGGGAATATACTTGCGGCGGGCGAAGAAGAACCACGAAAGGATGATGAGCGCGAGGGGGATGATGGGAAACGCGCAAACGTACAGGATGTACAGCGCGCCGCCGGCCATCATCAGCGCGGCGACGGAGAAGGCCAGAAAATAGGGACCAAGCAGGAGAAGGATACTGCCAAGTTGCGAGAGAATCAGCCAGAGAACGGCGATCCAGCGTCTGGAGGGGGTGGGCTGGGAAGTTTCCATATTATTAACCGTTGTGTCCTGTCTTGACAATCTTGTGCCATTTCGAGTCGTACATTACATACCTTCCTTCACCCGAACCCAGACGTTATCGCCCGTCAGACCGAGTATTTCAACGTGCAGGTTGCGGATGACCGAGACAATAAGTATAGCACTGATTTTTTATCGCCGATGAAAGTGAACAATTCGTCCATCTCGGCTTCTTTGACTTCTTCGGACACAGGCAAACTCGGCCACCTTGGTGGCCCAATACGAAACTGTTTGCGGCGCGACCTTTAAATGACGAGCGACCCGCCGCAGATTACCGCCGTCCACATACATTTCCACGGCGCTTTTAATTTCTTGCTGCGCCTGGATAAAACACTATAATGTTTGTTGGCGTCGTTTTTGTCAAACCATTCATGCGCCAAAGCCGTTCACATCTAATCCTCTACTCTCTCTCCACGAGGCTTTATGACAGATGAAACCGTAAACATCGAAGGCGCAGTGTGCGCGCCGCCGCTGCCGCATGATGAGCAAATCGTCATGGGACATGGCGCGGGCGGACGGATGAGTCATCGGCTGATTCAGCAGGCGTTTGTCTCCGCGTTTTCAAACGCCGCGCTCAACGCAGGCGATGACGCCGCGCTGGTCTCACTCGGCGGCGGCAAACTTTCCATCAGCACAGATTCGCATGTGGTTTTTCCGCTGTTCTTCCCCGGCGGCGATATTGGCAAGCTGGCGGTGTGCGGCACGGTCAACGATGTGGCGATGCTCGGCGCAAAGCCTTTGTACCTCACAGCGGGATTTATTCTCGAAGAAGGTTTGTCAATGGAAACACTCAAGCGCGTGGTGGATTCGATGAAAGCTGTGGCGGAGGAAGCGGGCGCGCAAATTGTGGCGGGCGATACAAAAGTCGTCCAGCGCGGAAAAGCCGACGGGCTGTATATTACAACGAGCGGAGTTGGTCTTCCCCGCGAGGGGATTCACATCAGCGGCGCAAACGCCAAGCCGGGCGATGTGGTAATCCTCTCCGGCTCGATAGGCGACCATGGTATTGCGGTGCTGGGCGCGCGCGGCGAACTGGGGTTTGAATCTTCCATCCAAAGCGATGTCGCGCCGTTGAATCATTTGATTGAAGCCATGCTAAACGCAAGCAATCAAATTCACGTATTGCGCGACCCCACCCGGGGCGGGCTTCCACGTTGAATGAAATTGCCGCGCAATCGCAAATTGGAATCATTTTAGACGAGCAGGCAATTCCCGTTCATCCCGAAGTAAACGGCGCATGTGAAATGCTCGGCTTCGACCCGCTGTATGTTGCGAATGAAGGCAAATTGATTGCCATCGTTGCAAAGGAAGGCGTGTTTTCCATTAACATCATGGCTTCGCCCGGGGCGGGGAAAACATCGCTCATTGAACAAACCCTGCCGCGATTAAAAGACAGGCTGCGCATTGCCGCGATTGACTGCGATGTTGCCACCTCCATTGACTCAGACCGCGCGGCGGCGGCGGGCGCGCAAGCGGCGGTGCAAATCAACACCGGCGGAGACTGCCACCTCGATGCGGTGATGCTGCGCGGCGCGCTTGACCAGATTGACCTGAAATCGTTTGACCTGTTGATTGTTGAAAACGTCGGCAATTTGGTATGCCCAGCCAGTTTTCAACTTGGCACGCACAAATCGGTGCTGGTTGCATCCATCCCCGAAGGCGACGATAAGCCGTATAAATATCCCGGCATGTATCGCGGCGTGGACGCATTAATCATCAACAAAATTGACCTGTTGCCGTATGTCAATTTTAGAATGGATTATTTCAAACGCGGCGCGCAGGCGCTCAATCCGGATGTGATTACATTTCCGCTCTCCTGCCGCACAGGTGAAGGGCTGGAAGAATGGGTCAACTGGCTTCTCCAAAACTCTTCCCGTTAAATCTGTTCGCATCCGCGTTTATCCGCGTGCAAAATAACGGAAAAAAGAAGCAAAAATTGATAAGTTAAAAACCTGTGCAAAACCTGTGCAACATGGTAAGATGGGGGTATAAAAATCACACTTAGGAACCCTATGGCTAACTTACCTTATCTCAAATTCAACGACCCTGCGCCCAATATTACGCTGATGGACCCGCAAGGGAACGCAACCGAGCTCGCTTCGCTATGGGAAAAAAGCGCGCTGCTGCTTGCCTTCACCCGTCACTTTGGATGCCCGCAATGCAAAGAGATGACCGGCCAACTGCACAGCGCGCAGGAGAAACTCAAAGCAGCGGGCTTGCAGCTCGTGTTCATCTGCCATGCCACGCCGGAAGCCACAAAGGAATTTTGGCAGCAGCGCGCCCCAAACGCGCTTTGCCTTGCCGACCCGGAGCGCGTTGCGTATCGGGCTTTTGGTTTGTATAAAGGCTCAATCTGGCAGACTTTGCTTTCCCCGCAAATTTGGAAATCGAACTGGCGGTTGAAACGCGAAAAAGGCTTCGTGCCTGAAATTCCCCCGCCGGGGCAGGATGCGGCGCAAATGTCGGGAGTGTTCATCATCGGCACGGATGGAAAAATCCGCCTGCCTTATTACTATGAAGACATCGCCGACCACCCTCCGCTGGATTTGCTTTTACATGGCGTGATGGGCGCAAACTGGAACAAACCATTTGACAGCAAACCATTGGTGTAACCATGAAAAGTTTTTTTCTTGCCTTTTATCTTGCCATAAAAGAAGTGATTCGCAATCGGGGAAGATTTTTTCTTTTCTCGATGGTCATTGCGCTTATTACCGTGCTGGTGCTATTCATTGCCGCGCTGGGCGAAGGGCTTTCCAACGCCAACCGCCAATATGTAGCCAACCTCGACGCGCAGCTGGTGGTGTTTTTGGAAAAATCCGACTACAGCATCACAGCCAGCCGCTTGGAACCTAATACCGTGAAATCCGTGCGCCGCGTGGAAGGCGTGGAAGATGCCGGACCAATTTACACATCCAACTCTGAAATTGTCTCGCTGCCTGAGCCGCTCAAAATCTCCTTGCTGGGCGTGGAAGCAGGCAAGCCCGGTATGCCGCCCCTGCTGCAAGGCAGGTACTTCCGCGGAGGCGAAGCCCGCGAAGCGGTGATGGATTTAAGCGTGGCGGAACGAACGAACTTGCAAATTGGCGATGAAATTGAACTGCGCTCAACGCAAGGCACGGAAGATGAATTTTACACGTTGAAAATTGTCGGGCTGGTGGATGAACAAGCGTACTTCTTTCAGCCGACGATTTTTGTGCCAGCCGCAACTTGGGAACTGATTCGCCCCCAATCCGAATCGGACTTAAACAGCGATACGCCGTATCCAAACATTATCGCGGTAAAACTGAAAGACCCCAGCCAAACCGAAGAAATGCGGCTGCGCCTTGAAAGCGAAATTGCAAATATTGAAGCGGCGGATATTGAAACCACCATTAACAACATCCCCGGCTATACCGCGCAGCAAGGCACAGTGCAAACGCAGGCGGTGTTTACGCTGCTTATCGGCATCCTTGTCATCGGCGGTTTCTTCCAAATTCAAGTGCTGCAAAAAGTGCCGCAAATTGGCGTGCTGAAAGCCATTGGCGCATCCAACGCGGTGGTTGGTCTGGCTGCCGTGATTCAAATCATCATTGTCACCGGTCTTGGCGTTGGAATTGGCGCGGGGTTGAATTACTTGTTTTCGCTGGGACTGCCGCCTGCCATCCCGTTGGAATTCAACGGGCAGCGTTCCTTGTTTGCAATCGTTTTGCTGCTATTAATCGGGCCATTGGGCGGAATGGTCTCCATCATCTATGCCATTCGCATTGAGCCTTTGAAAGCCTTAAGGTTAGGATAAACATGAATTCAACCGCATTGGAAGTTCGAGATTTAGTTAAAACATTTTCGCTGGATGGAAACCCCATTACAGCGGTGGACCATGTGTCTTTTCAAGTCAAGTCTGGCGAGTTTGTTGCGCTGGTAGGACCCAGCGGCTCCGGTAAAACCACCCTGCTTTCCATACTTGCCGCCCTGCTCACCCCCACCAGCGGACAAGTCCTGATTGACGGCGTTGATTTGGCAAAAATGAATGAAGCCCAACGCGTTAAACTGCGCCGCGAAAAAATTGGATTTACCTTTCAAGCCAACAACCTGATTCCCTTTCTGACCGCGCGGGAAAATGTGGAATTTATGCTGCGGCTGAATGGCAAACTGGATCGCGCCGGAAAAGTCCGCTCGGATGAATTGCTCGCGCGGCTGGGACTCTCCGAACGCTTGCACAACTTACCGGCGCAGATGTCGGGCGGGCAGCAGCAGCGCGTGGCAATTGCCCGCGCGCTGATTCACAACCCCGCCGTTGTGCTTGCCGATGAGCCGACCGCCTCGCTGGACACAGAACGCGCCTTTCAAGTTGTGGAGACGTTTGCCCACTTAATTCATGAAAACAATCGCGCGGGAATCATCGTCACACATGATTTGCGCATGTGCCAGTTTGTGGACCGTGTGCTGCAAATGCAGGATGGCAAACTTGTGCGCGTTTATGAAACCAGAGACGAAATACTTGAACTGGCACAAGGCACGTTAAAACATTAGTTCCGCCTTGACAAACAACAAACTGGATATTTCAGGTTATGCGCTGAAATATCCAGTTTGCCTTTATGCGGGGGTATTTATTTTCAAGACGGTTTGGCAAGAGGCAACTGGACCGTAAAAGTTGTTCCCACGTTAATTTGAGAATTGACAAAAATTTTTCCGCCGATTTCATCCACAATGGATTTGACAATGTACAGCCCAATGCCGCTGCCGGGAATTTCAGCCACAGTAACATTTTTTGCGCGGTAAAAACGCTCAAAAAGATGCCCAATCGCCTCAGGCGGAATTCCCAAGCCATGGTCAACAATGGAAATATTGACCCAATTCTCTTCGCAGGCAAGCAAAACTTCAACGGTTTTTCCATCTGGCGAAAACTTGACGGCGTTATTAATTAAGTTAATAAAAACCTGCGAAAGACCGCCTTTATCGCCAAGCGCCATCAGGGAATCAAAAGGAGAACGCAAATCAATGGAAATTCCTCGTTTGGCGGCAATGACTTTGATGGATTGAATTGCCTCGCGCAGCACGGGAAGCACGTCCATTTCCACAATGTCCATTTTCATTTTGCCGCTTTCCAGCCGCCCCGCGAGCAGCAATTGATTAATCAAGTCTTTTTGACGATTCAGTTCATTGGTCAGCACGCGCCAGTATTCATCCATTTCCTCTTTCGAGCCGCCCTGCTGAAGCAATTCCACCATCATAATTGCAGCGGTTAATGGAGTGCGCAGCTCATGCGAAGCGCGGTTAATAAAATCAGATTTCATCTGGTCAAGCCGCGCTTGTTCGGTAATATCGCGCACAACCACAAGCGCCTCATCAGAGCTGATTGGATGCAGGCGGGCTTCAAAGGTTTGCTCATGCCCCGGCAGGGTGAAACCGTACACCCAATGAGAGGAAAGAAACGCGTCGTGCGCGTCGGTTTCAATAATCATCCTTGCGACTTCGGGGGTCCACAAGTCCTGCAATTTTTTGCCAACAGCGGAAGTGCGCGGCATGTAAAGCGGATGGCTGGGGTTGACGTTGTAATCCAACACCCTTCCCGTTAAATCAATGCGGAGCAGCAGGTCCGGCAGCGCGTCCACAATAACGCGGTTTCGCATTTCGTTGAGTTGAATGGCGCGCTCATAGCGCAGCCGGTCCAATGCGGCGCCAAGCAAGTTTGCGGTGGTTTGAATTGCGTCAAATTCGTTTGTCAGCCATGAAAGTTGATTTTGCTTGTCGAACAAAATTAAAAATCCCAATAAACCGTTTGCGCCGTGAATGGGAATACACAAAATGGAAACGGGGGGAAAGTCTGAAATATCAAGGTTGATGTTCGTTACGGAAAAAACACGCGCCGGGTTTTCAGATATCATCTCCGCAAATGGCTGCAACGCGGTTTGCGCGTCGAACACGCCAACGACGTCGGAGCTCGTCCAGTGATATTGAATGCTCACCGAGGATGACTGAATCTGCGCCAGCGCAACGCAAAACACATCAATTGCATAGCCCAAAGATTCCAGGACGGCTGGGATGCTGGTTTCCAAATTTCGGGAGCGAAACAAATTGGCGGTGACTTCGCCAATCACCGAAAGCGCGCGCATGTGCCGCTTAAGGGATTGCTCCGCCTGTTTTCTTTCCGAAATATCCCGCGCCAGCATTTGAATATAAGCGGGGAGATTATCTGCATTGTGAACAACCGAAATGCTCAACTCAACCGGCAGAGTATCGCCGTTTTTCTTTTTCAATGTGGATTCCGAAACCGCGCGCCGATTTTCAAGCAGCAACCCGGCGGCATCCGTATCTTCAAGGAGCATGACTTCTTCCACAGGCATGCCCAAAATTTGCGATTCTTCGTATCCAAGCAAGCGCAGCGCCTGATGGTTGGCGGTAATAAACTTAAAGTCAAGCCCGATGATAAACACACATTCGCTGGTTTGTTCAAACAAGGCGCGGTAATCAAGCGCGGCGCCGATTGCGCTGCCGCCTTTTGCCAGCTGTGCTTTTACTTCAACGGGCAATTTTCCAAGCGGTATGGTTTTCTCATCCATAGGAAATATCTTCATCTCTTAAGCCGGGCAAAACCGCTTGAACGCAGCATCCTTTTTCCGATTCGAGGATTTTGACCTCGCCGCCCAAACTTGCAAATACCGCGCGCGCAACGGTTAAACCAACCCCCAAGCCCTGATATTTGCGGGCGTCTCCCTGACTGATTTGATAGAACCGTTCAAACACTTTTTCGCGCAGTTCAGGCGGAATTCCAATGCCTTCATCCTGCACCAAAATTGTCGCGCCGCCGTTTTGCGCGGCGCGGATAATCAAGCCGACTTTGCCGCCTTGCGGGCTGAAACGAAACGCGTTATCCATCAAATGCACAAGGGCTTGGGAAAACTCGCGGCGCGGAGCGGTAATTGGCTGGTCGGGGATGAGTGAAAAATCATGCAAAAAGTTTAAGTGTTTGTCTTCGTAGCGGTTGAGTCTGCGCTTAATCGGGGTAAGGATGTGATGCTCCGGGTCAATCGGCATCCGCATCGTATTTAGTTTATTTTGGTCAATATCAGAAAGCAGGATGATATCGGCAACCAGCGATTCCAAACGGTCTGCGCTGGAATGGGCAATGCGAATAAAGTCGCTTTGTTCCTGCGGGGTGGAAAATTTGTTGTTCACCACCACGTCCAAAGACATCATGACATTGCTGAGCGGGGTGCGCAGTTCATGGCTGAAGTTTTGAAGCACTTCTTTGCGAAGTTTTTCCATTTCTTCCTGCGCGTCCTGCATTGCCTGTTCGCGCGCGCGCTGCTGTTCGCGTTTCACCCTACGCAGCACAGCTTCAATACGGGCAATTAATTCCTCTGTGACAAACGGCTTGGTAATGTAATCGTCCGCGCCGCTGCGAATTCCGGAAACGCGGTCTTCGTTTGCGCTGCGGGCGGTTAAGAAGATAAAGGGAATGTGCGCAAGCTGCGGGTCTTCGCTGATTTGCTGCTTCATTTCAAAGCCGCTCATGGCGGGCATCATCACATCAGAAAGAATCAAGTCGGGCATCGTCTGTTTCGCTTTCAAAAATCCGTCATCGCCGTTTACTGCGGTGATGACCTCGTACCCGTTGCGCCCGAGTGTGGCGGCAATTCCCATGCGGATGGCGGGTTCGTCGTCAACAACCAAAATCGTAGCTTTTTGTTCCATACTATCCTCTAGAATCCAAAGTTACCCATATTATCCCCGCAAAGGAAAGCCGCAGCATTATAAGGGCATGACAGATTCTAAATAAGAGACGCGCGATGCCGCATGGTATCAGGGACGGGTATTTCCAAAAGGTTTAGAATGGCTGGCGCCAGAGACAAATGAGAAACCACTTCATCCGTTTCTCCGCGCCCTTCTCCGCCGGGCGGAATGATAAACAACGGCACCTCCCTTTGGTCTTGCGCTGCGCCGCCGTGCGCGCCGTCCTTGTTAATGCCGTGGTCGCCGGTGACAAAAATTGTATATCCGGCGGAGCGCCATTCAAGAATCAGAGGCGCAAGCCGGGCATCCTGATAAATGGCGTGGTTGCGATATTCTTTTGAATCAGAGCCGTAGGTTTCGCCGTGATAATCCATCCCCATTGGGTGAATCAAGAGATAATCGGGGGCGTATCGGCGCACAAGCAAAGCGGCGCTGGCAAATAATTCCACATCGGGGTATTCATCCTGCGTGTAAAAACGTCCGTGTTGAATTGGCAAAGAGATATCGTCCACTTCCTTGTCTTCAACGGGGTTGTAGGGCGCGCGGTTGTATAACTCGGAGAACCAGTAATAGGCGGCGGCGGCGGTCACCTTGCCCGCGCTTGTTACCGATTGAAAAATATTGGGCATTTTGGATGTCCGCACAATGGAGTTTGCCACCACGCCATGTTCGCTGGCGGGGACGCCTGTATGAATGGTCTCATACATTGGGCGCGACATGCTTGGCAGCTCGCCGATGATTTTATACAAACCCGCTTGTTTGTATTCAACCAGATGAGCCAAAAAACCCATGTTTGCTTTTGCAACATCAT
This sequence comes from Anaerolineales bacterium, assembly GCA_034434265.1. GTDB lineage: Bacteria > Chloroflexota > Anaerolineae > Anaerolineales > Villigracilaceae > Villigracilis. The sequence goes on from DAOTZP010000343.1 coordinate 8,932, forward strand.
AACGCAGCGCGTCGGAGAGAATGAGTATCGCTTTGCCCATGTTGAAAATCCTTAAAATAAAACTTCGGAAGCCATGCAGACTTCCGAAGCGCCTGTGATTATTCGTCCAAAACCAGCACCGCTTCCTTTGAGCAGGTGACTTTCTCAACTGAGCCGATTTTTGGAAGTTCCAGGTATGGATTATTAAATGTATCCATATTAAAAAGGGTGTTTCCGATTCTTATCTGAATGCGCACGACCGAACCGAGAAAAGTAATGTTTTCAATTTTAGCGTCAACAACATTGGCTTTCTTTTGCTCGGTTGCAAAACTTAAACGTTCGGGGCGAATGGCAACTTTGACCTTGTCGCCGGAACGCCTGCCCTTTGTCCCTTGCGCGGAGTAGAAAAGCACGCCGTCAATGCTGATTAGGTCCTGCGCGGCGTCGAACACTTCGCCGTCTGCGGTGTTGAGCGAGCCGACAAAGTTTGCCACAAAGCGCGTGGTTGGGAAGTTATACACCTCAAAGGGCGTGCCAACCTGCTCAATTTCGCCCTTCTCCATCACAACAATCCGGTCGGAAAGGGAGAGCGCTTCTTCCTGGTCATGGGTGACGTAAATGGCGGTGATGCCCAATTTTTGCTGAATGCTGCGAATTTCTGCGCGGAGCGCAATGCGGATTTTTGCATCCAACGCGGAAAGCGGCTCGTCGAGCAGCAAAACTTCGGGGCGGATTGCCAGTGCGCGGGCAAGCGCAACGCGCTGCATTTGTCCGCCGGAGAGTTGGTGCGGGTAGCTGTTGGCTTTTTCTTCCATGTGAATGATGGAGAGCATTTCCGCCACACGGTCTTTGATGGCTGCCTCTTTTTCCTTGCGGACTTGCAAACCAAACCCTATGTTTTGCGAAACGGTCATGTTGGGAAATAAAGCGTAGGATTGAAACACCATGCCGACATTGCGCTGATTGGGGGCTTTTTCTGTAATGTCTTTATCTTCCAGCAAAATGGTGCCGCCGGTTGGGGTTTCAAAGCCGGCAATCATGCGAAGCGTGGTGGTTTTGCCGCAGCCGGAAGGGCCAAGGAAAGAAACGAACTCGCCTTTTTGCACTTCGAGGTTGAAATCTTTGACTGCGACAAAATTGCCAAAGTGTTTGGAAATGTTTTTCAATACAAGATGAGTCATGTCAATTCTCCGTCAAAGGTTTAGTGCGCGCCTGCGGTCTGTTCCTGTCCGCCGGTGACAATTTGAATCAGCCCCATTGCCGCCCATGTCAACAGGAAACTGACAAAGGAAAGCGCGGCGGGTTCGTAAGCGCGGTGTTGTCCAATCAGGAAAAGGTAGGGACCAAACGCCTGCACGCCGAGAAAAGACGCCAGCACAACTTCGCCAACAACGATGGCAAAGGTAAGCAGCGCTCCGCTTAACATGGCGGTGCGGATGTTGGGGAGAATGACGCGCGTGATAATAGTAAACCAGCTGGCTCCCAAGCTTTGCGCGGCTTCGGTCAAAGTGAGAATATCCACAGTGCGCATACCGGTATCCACCGAACGGTACATGTACGGCATGGAAAGCACCATATATCCGGCAACAATCAGGATGTTTGTGCCAAGTTTGAAGTTGGTCAGCGGGCGCATGATTACAATGTCGGTAAAGGGAATTGTTAAAGGCGCGCTGTAAATGCGGATTAACCCAAAGACCAAAATCACCGCGGGAACGACAAACGGCATGAGCGTGAGAAATTCAACAATGCGCCGCGCCTGCGGAAGTTTAAGGCGAATCCAATACGCGGTGGGAACAACCAGAATAATGGATGCAATAATCGTGGAAAGCGCCAGCAAATTGGAATACATGAAGCTGTTCCAAAAACGGGAATCGCCAAAAGCGCGCTCGTAGGCTTTCAACGGGTCGGCGGGGTCCCAACTGAGCGAAAAGGAAAAAGTGGCATACAAAGGCAAAACGAAGTACAACGCGCCAAGAATGAACCAAAACCATGCCCAAAAGGGGAATTTGCGAAGTCTGGAAAGGAATTTCATTTCAACCACCTTTCAGTCTTTGCTTGCAGCAGGGAATATCCCGTTAATGAAACCGCCATGATGACAACCATTCCAACCGCCATGGCATAACCAAGACCGGGGTTATACAACACATCGCCGCGGATTTGCGCCCCGATTTGAATGGTGACCAAACCAAGCCGCCCGCCGGTTAAGGCGTAGGCTGTGGCATACGCGCCAAAAGCATTTCCAAACAGCAGAATCATCGCGCCGAGGATGGAAGGCAGCAAAACCGGCATGGCAATCTTTAACCAATATTGCGTTGTTGTCGCGCCCAAGTTTTCCGCCGCTTCGCGCCATTCTTTTTTCAAGCCATCCAGGGCGGGAGCCATAATCAACACCATGAGGGGAAATTGAAAATACATATACACCAAACTCAACCCGGCAAAACTATACAGGTTAAATCCGGCGTCATAAATATTGATTCCGAAAACATCTTGCAGAATTGCAGTCACAAAGCCCTGCCTGCCGATTGTGGCAACGAAGGCAAAGGCAAGCGGAACGCCCGCAAAATTGGAGGCGACGCCCGAAAATGTAATCAATACGGACCTTAAAGACTTGGGCAGCCCGCCGACGGTGACAGAGTACGCCAAAAGAAAGCCAAAGATTCCGCCGCCCAAAGCGGTCACCGCGCTGATTTGAATGCTCATGCGGTATGAATTTACAATCAAAGGTTCATTAAACAACTGGGCAATATTTTCAAACGTAAAGGAGCCGTCCGGCGCAGTGAAGCTTGCCGTCACCAAACGAAAAGAAGGCAGCAACAAAAAAAGCACGGCAAATAGAAAAAAAGGGGCTACGCCAAGCCATACCTTCCAGCTGCCGCCGGGCATGGATGCATTGAATTTGGAAACCAGCTTCATCGTCATTTCCTAACCAAGCGAATATTGAAATATTTTCAAACCCCTGTGAAAAATTCCAAAACCGCTTATAAAATATCTGCAAACAATATTTTGGTTTTTTTATGTTTCAGACATTTTTTATAATGATTAAACAAATGTGCCGTGTAACGAGACCCTGCCAAAAGGCAGGGTCTCGCAGTTTAAGACAAAAGACAAAGTTATTTGATGTCCGCGCCGACAGCCGAATCCCAGTTTTTGGTAATCAGGTCTTTGGCGGCGTTGAGCTGGGCAAGGCTTGGGAAAACCGCGCCGGAAACATCGGGCAGCTTGGCGGCAAGTTCTTCCGGAATCACGCCGCGGGCGCGCAGGTCGGCTTCACGAATCGGGTGGCAGTAGCCTTTCATCCACAACAGCTGACCTTCATCCGAGTACAGGAATTCCATCCACAAGCGGGCGGCGGCAGGCTGGGGCGCATAGGCGCTGATTGCCTGAACGTATACACCGGCAAAGCGCCCCGTTGCGGGAATGACCACAGTCGCGTTGGGGTTGCCTTCAAAGGTGTCAATTGCGGCAAGGGCGTTATAGTCCCATGTAATGCGGACGGGGATTTCGCCAGTGGCAACCAAGCCGTTGTTCGCAATCAAGGGGATGAGATTTCCAGCTTTGTTCAGTTCGGCAAAGAAGTCCAAGCCGGGCTGGGCGTTATCCAGCGAGCCGCCATTGGCAAGCGCGGCAGCGTACACAGATTGAATGGCTTGATTGGAGGCGCGGGGGTCGCCGGAGAGCGCAACCTGTCCCTTGTATTTCGGGTCAAGCAGGTCGCCCCAGTCTTGCGGAACATCGGGCTGCACGTCAGTGTTCACAAGGAACGCCAGCACACCGTAGTAATCGCCGTACCAATAGCCTTCGGGGTCTTTGGCGTCAGCGGGAATGCTGTCCCAGGTTTGAACTTTATAGGGGGTAATGAGACCTTCTGCTTTGGAGGAATCGCCAAAGGAAAAGCCAACGTCAATCACGTCGGGGGCTTGAGGTCCTTTGTTTTCTTTGTTGGCTTTAATGGCTTCAATTTCATCGGCAGAACCGGCATCGGGGTTCAGTTCATTCACTTGAAGACCGTATTTGGCTTTGAAGGTTTCAATAACTTCCCCGTAGTTACACCAGTCATGCGGCAACGCAATGGTGGTCAGCGTGCCTTCTTTCTTCGCAGCGGCAATCAGGGCGTCCATGCCGCCGCCATCTTCAGCGGATGTAGCTTTACTCCAATCAAAATCAGAAGCAGCGCCGCCGCCCCCGCCGCCGCAAGCAGACAATACAGTCGCCGCAATTACAAACATGGCGAGCAAATAATACGCAAAGTTTTTCGTACGCATTTCTCTCAAATCTCCTTTAATAAATTTTTGGATGGGTGAAACGAACTGAAAAACATGCTCTTTATTTCTTGCGGCGCACCTCCATTCTCTGGTAATGTCCAAAAGATTTTAACATTATCAACATTCAAAGTCAAACTTTGCTTTGAATGAGTTGATTAAGAGAAATTGACAATCGCCCAATAAATCAAGGCGGAAAACAACGCGCTGGCCGGGATGGTAATTAACCACGCTGTGAGTATGTCATCCGCCACGCTCCAGCGGACTTTGCTCAACCGTTCGGATGCGCCAATGCCGATGATGGCGGAACTGACCACCTGTGTCGTGCTGACCGGCATCCCGACCGATGACGCGCCAAGAATCACAAGGGCGGATGTGAGCTGCGTGGCAAAGCTATGCACCGGGCGAATTTTGTAAAACTTGCCGCCCAGCGTGCGTATCAGCCGCCACCCGCCGAGCGATGTGCCAAGCGCCATCGTCGCCGCGCTGGCAAAGGTCACCCACAGGGGAACTTCAAAAGCGGATTGTTCGCCCGCGATGATGAGGCTGAGCGTAATAATGCCCATTGTTTTTTGCGCGTCATTTGTGCCGTGACTAAAAGCCAGCGAAAGCGCGGTAAAAAACTGGCTTCCTTTAAAAAATTTGTTAATGCCTGGCGTTGCATTTTGAGCAAAGAAATAAATCAGGCGGAGCAAAATGTAGCCAATGACGAACCCAACCAGCGGGGAGGTAAAAAGCGCGATGAGAACTTTTTCCAATCCAATCAGTTTGATGGAGGAAAATCCAACAGAAGCGGCAACCGCGCCGACCATGCCGCCAATGAGCGCGTGGGAACTGCTGCTGGGGATTCCAAAAAACCAGGTGATTAAGTTCCAAATGACCGAGCCAATCAAACAGGCAATCAGCACATTTAAGGTTAATGCCCCGGCTTCGACAATATCGCTGCCGATGGTCTTTGCCACAACCGTGCCAAACAAAAATGGACCGAGAAATTCAGCCGTTGCGGTAATGCCAAGCGCGGCGCGCGGCGAAAAGGCTCGTGAGGAAATCATGGTTGCGACGATGTTGCTCGCGTCGCGCATTCCGTTGATAAATTCAAACGTCAGCGCAAGAAGAATAACAAAAATCAGTAAAGAGTCCATTAACGTTTTGTTATGCTTTCTTTACAACAATATCCGCAATGATGTTTGCGGCTTCGTCGCCGCGGTCCGCCGCATTGGATAGATGACGGTACACCTCGCGCAGTTTTAACATCTCAACAACGTGATGGACATCTTCAGGACCGCTGAACAGGTCGGCAATGGCTTCGCGGTACACGGCTTCAACCCGGTTTTCAAGCGCTTTGGCGCGCTGGGCATGGTCCAACGCGACATTTGGATTTTTGGGAAGGCGCTGAACGCCGTGCATAATTTCATAAGCGGCGTCTTTCAATAAAGAGGCAATCCGCAGCATAAAGGGCGTGGGCGCAACGCGCAGCACCACCATTTCCATTACGGTGGTATCGGCATAATCCACCACATCATCAATGGAACGCGAAAGGGAAAAAATATCTTCGCGGTCAAAAGGCGTGATGAAACTGCGGTTGAGTTCGTCAATCAAAATGCGGCGGACTTCGTCGGCTTCCTTTTCCTTAATGGAAAGTTCTTCAGCGATTTCGGGGTCTGTGGTTTCAAGGTATTTTATTAATAAGCGCATACCTTCATAAGCCAAAGTTGCCTGCTGCTCAATTAAGTTTTGAAAAATGCTTTCTTTTTTTCTAAAAAATCCAAACATAAAAGCCTTCTATTCAATCGGGGTCAGATTGCCCGCTACCAAGCCGGGGAACTGGCTGCGGATTTGCGCGTCCAGTTCGGGGGAAATGAGCGGCGCGGTGTTCGTCTGCATGATTTCTTTTGCTTTGCTCATGGCGCGGGCGTGGATATCGGTTGCGCCTTTCTTTTCCCAAATGGAGCGCGCGTCGCGGTCGGCGATTTTGGTCATCACCGCTTCGGTTTTCATGCGCTTGATGGTGTGCTTGGCGGTGATGAAGGAGCCGCCCGGGCCGATTTCTTTGATGAGCGGCAGCGCAAGTTCCTCTTCGGTGAAGTTAATTCCGCGTTTCATGCGTTTCATGTTTTGGGCAATTTCATCGTCAATCACGGCTTTGGCAAAGTCGAAGGTTTTGAGCGCGTCAATCAAGCCGCCGATGTTGAACATATCCATCCCTGCCAGCAGCCCGCCAATGGCGGACATTCCGGTTTCGTAGCCCGCCTGCGCGTCGTTGAGTTTGGAATTGGTCAAGCCAATGTATCCGCCGCAAGGCACGTTATAAAAACGCGCCAGTTGGGCAAACGCCATGTGCAGCATACCGCACTCGATTGCGCCGGAAGTGTACGCGCCGGTACGCATATCCGCAACTGTGCCGAGCGTGGCGTAAATGGTGGGTGTGCCTTCTTTGGTCATTTGCATCAACATCAGTGCGGCGAGAAATTCCGCATTGCCTTGCGCCAGCGTGCCAGCCATAGACATGGGGGAGGTTAACCCCGCATTGGGGACAATGGTGGGGTAAACAGGCAAGCCTTCTTTGGCAAAATACATCACGTTCTCGGTGGAAAGATGGTCCATTGTTAAAGGGGATACCACCGGGCAATAATGATGCGTCAAAAACGGATGTTCTTTATATGCCTGCTCGCCGCCCGCCACCAAATACGCCATTTGCATTACGCTCATGGTGTCTTTCATATCGGTTGTGGTGACGCGCAGCGGCTTAAGGCAATATTTGATTGCGGGATACAAACGCGAAATGGTAAATTGATTTTTGGGCGCGTCGTCGGCAAGCGTGGAAATGGAAAAGACATCGTAGCCGGGCAGTTCGTTGATTAAGTGGGCAATGCGCGCAATATCGTCCGATGTGGCGCGGCGTTCCTGCCCGGTTGCGGGGTCAATAATATCGGGCGCGGAGCTGGCGGTCACAATCAACGGGCTGTCTTGCGGAATGGTTTTATCGAACTTTGGGTCGCGCGCGCCAAACTTAAAATCGGGCGGGACCAGCTTGCGGTATTTTTCCACCACGGCGCGGGGAAATTTAACACGGTCATCCTCCACTGTGCAGCCGTGTTTTTTGAACAATTCCCGCGCCGGTTCAAAGCGGACTTTTAACCCAACTTCTTCAAGAATTTCCAGCGAGGCGTGATGAATTGTTTCGACTTGCTCCTGCGTGAGTAATGTTGAATAGTTCATGGTTTTATCCTTTGGTCATTTGGCAATAAAAAAATAAACGGCGGACGATGGATGATAAAAGATGAGCGGCATCCATCCTCCGCCGGATTTATTCCACCAGGGATTTTTTGATTTTTCTTCTTTCGGCTTTCTTTTTGGGAAGCAGTTTTTCAGCCAGTTTTTTGCTTTCCTTCACCAGCGGGTTTTCATTGGAAAGGATTGCGTCCAGCTCAAAAAATTTATTATCACGATACACCATGCGTTCCACGCGCAAGGTATCCGCCAGTTCTTTAATTTCTTTTATCGGAAACATTTTCAAGCCGGAGCGCGTTACTTTAAGCGAGGCAGCCGCAATCGCAAAGCGGACGCTGTCTTCCAGGTCCCAGCCTTTGAGATAGCCATAAATAAAACCGGAGGAAAAGGTTGCGCCTGCGCCGGAAGCGTCCACCGCTTTGACTTTGGGAGCATACACGCGGATGATTTCATCGCCTTGAACGACCATGCAGCCCTGCCGCGCCATCGTCACAATGGCGGTTTTGATGCCCGCTTTGAGCAGTTTTTTTGCGGTGGAAAGCATGGCGCTTTTTTTGCCAATTTGCGCGTCATCGGTTACGGCTTG
>DAOTZP010000344.1:0-6654 GCA_034434265.1 Anaerolineales bacterium
AATTCCGCGCACATCGCGCCCGGCGCTCATCTTCTCGCGGCGGAAGCAGGGCGTATATGCGGTGTACATGCGCGGCAGGGCAACTTCATCAAGAATCTCATCCATGTGCAATCCGGTCAGCGGAATTTCGGCAGTCGGCACAAAGTAATAATCTTCCTCGTGGTCTTTATAAAGGTTATCGGCAAACTTGGGCAATTGCCCCGCGCCGTACACGGTGGCAGTCTTGACCATAAACGGCAGATATTCCTCCTGATAGCCTTGACGGATGTGCAGGTCCAGCATCCATGCAATCAACGCGCGCTGCAGCCTTGCGCCCGCGCCTTGCAGCACATAAAAACGCGAGCCGGTCAGTTTTGTGCCGCGCTCAAAGTCAAGGATGCCGAGATTCGTTCCCAGGTCCCAATGCGGCTGGGGCTTAAAATCAAACTGGCGCGGCTGCCCAACCGTCTTGATGATGATGTTCTCGCTGTCGTCTTTTCCATAAGGCGTGCGGGGGTCGGGGATGTTTGGCAGCGCGGAAACAAGCGCGGTCAATTCGGATTCAACTTCAGCGACCTGCTTATCCATCTCGGCGATTTTATCGCCCACCGCGCGCATGGCTTCAATTTTGGTCTGACGCTCCGCCGCGTCTTTCATTTTTCCAATTTCTTTGGATACCGCGTTGCGTTCCGCTTTCAACGCCTCAACCTGTTGCAGCATGGCGCGGCGTTTTTCATCCAGCGCGAGGATTTTATCCACCGGCGCGGGGTCGTCCTGCCTGTCCTGCAATGCCTTGCGGACGACATCCGGCTTTTCACGAATCAAATTCATATCCAACATGGTACGCCTCCGTATCTCATTAACAGAATACGCCCCTCATCCATTTGCAGGACGAAGGGGCGTTCGTGGTGCCACCTGCTTTCATTGCGTCTCTTGACTTCACGGCTCGTCGAAATGACAGTCTCATAAAACGCAATCTCGGATGTACTGTAACGGGTACTGCCCGATTCTCTTACGACAGCGCGTTTTTCTTTGCGCGTCCCTGCGAGAATGACGCTGGCAAAGGGGATTTCATTCGTTGGCGTGCCGCCTTGCACTCACCGGCGGCTCTCTGCACCGTTGCCGAACTACTCGTCTTTGCGCGGGTCTTTCAATGGCGGGTATTATACCGCAATAATTTCTTAACCATCATTAATAATTTCTTAACCATCATTAGACCTTGTAGATTTGCCGCCCTCATTTCCCATAAATACATCCGCTGTGGCGTGCCCCTGCTGTGAAATTCCTTCCCGCTTAAAAACCTTAACAAATGTCAAAAGGATGATTTTTATATCCAGCCAGAAGGACCAATTATCCACATACCAGACATCGTATTTGAATTTCTCCTCCCATGAGATGGCATTGCGCCCATTGACTTGCGCCCAGCCCGTCAGACCGGGCATTACATCATGCCGCCGCGCCTGTTCTGCGGAATAGCGCGGCAGGTATTCCATCAACAACGGGCGCGGACCCACGAAGGACATATCTCCGCGCAGGATGTTCCACAGTTCGGGCAGTTCATCGAGGGAGAGCGCGCGCAGGATTCTGCCGAGGCGGGTGAGGCGCTCGCCATCGGGCAGCAGCTCGCCCGTTGCCCCGACGCGGTTTGTCATCGTGCGGAATTTATACATCGTGAAGGGGACCGCGCGGTAGCCCGGTCTCATTTGGGAAAAGAGAATCGGCGCGCCGATAAAAACGCGGACAAGAATTGCAATCAATAAAATCAATGGGGAGAGTAAAATTAAAGCAAGCAAGGAAAAAACAAAATCAAAGGCGCGTTTGCTGAACTTCATGCAAATATTTTACCCTTGATTTATGGTATATTTCGGAAAGGAGATTTGACCATGAATGAGCGAATCTTAATCATTGAAGACGACCAGGCAATTTTGAAATTACTGCAGCGCGGCTTGTCGTATGAAGGTTATACGGTGGATACCGCCACCGACGGGCGCATGGGGTTGATTGCCGCGCGCGACCACACGCCTGACTTGGTGATTTTGGATTGGATGCTGCCCGGCATGGATGGCTTGGAAGTGTGCCATCGTTTGCGAAACGGCGGCTCAATCCCTGTTTTGATGCTCACGGCAAAAGACACCGTGCAAGACCGCATTCAAGGGTTGGACGCGGGCGCGGATGATTACATGGTCAAGCCGTTTAATCTGGATGAACTGCTTGCGCGCGTGCGCGCCTTGCTGCGCCGCACACAACCGGAGCGAATCCCCGTTTTGAAGTTTGCCGACCTTTCGCTGGATACCAGCTCGCGGCAGGCTTCGCGCGGAAACCGCGTGGTTTCTTTAACCGCAAAAGAATATGAATTGCTGGAATTGTTTTTGCGCCACCCCAAACAAGTGCTCACCCGCGAGGTGATATTTGACCGCGTGTGGGGATACGACTTCGGCGGCGAAAGCAACGTGCTGGAAGTGTACATCCGCTATCTGCGCCAAAAGTTGGAAGGTGAAAATGAACCGCGTTTGATTCATACCGTGCGCGGCGTGGGGTATGTGTTGAGGGAAAATCCGTAAAAGTTACGAGTTACAAGTTACAAGTTACGAGTTACGAGTTACGAGTTACAAGTTTTGAAATGACATTACGCCTGCGCCTTACTTTTTTATACGCCACCTACATTGGCGGAATTTTGCTTATGTTCTGCGCGGCGGTGTACACCCTTGTCAGTGTGATTCTGCTTAATCAAGTGGATACGATGCTGGCGGAAGTGGCGCGGGATATTACCAATGTGACCAAAGTAAACTCCGTCGGCGAATTGAATGTCATCAACCTGCCGCCGCTGGATATGACCGCAAACGCATTTGTGCAGGTGTGGGGCGGAGATGGCAAACTGGTTTCCGCATCGCCCGGTATTGCCGGACTGTTGGAGCCCATTGACCCCGTTGGGTTGAAAGCGGGCAAAACGCTATATGAATACTCTTACATGGAAGGCGCGCGCCTGCGCGTGCTGACCGTGCCGTTAAAAGTCGGCGGGCGCGCCATAGGCATCATGCAGGTTGGCGCAAGTTTAGGCGTGGTGGACGCCACCCGCAACAACCTGCTTTTGGTCATGCTCAGCGCCGCAATTGTTGCCGTTTTTCTGGCGGCGCTTGGCTCATGGGTTTTGCTGGGACGCGAACTCAGACCGCTCGAAATCATTGCCGAGACGGTGGACCAAATCAACCGCGCCGATGACCTTTCGCGCCGCGTGCCGTATTCCGGCGCCAACGATGATGAAATTGGCAATCTGGTGGAATCCTTCAATCAAACGCTTGAAAGGCTCGAAACGCTCTTCACCTCGCAGCAGCGGTTTTTAGCCGACGTCAGCCATGAACTACGCACGCCGCTAACCGTCATCAAAGGCAATGTGGATTTAATGCGCCGCTTCAAAGAAGCGGATGAAGACTCGCTTGGCAGCATAGACCAGGAAGTCGGCAGGTTAACCCGGCTGGTCGGCGGGCTGCTCATGCTGGCGCAAGCCGAAGCGGGAAAATTGACTCTCAACATCAAACCTGTGGAACTTGACCTGCTGCTGACCGAAGTGTTTACAGAAACGCGCGTGCTGGCGGGCAGCAAAGTAAACGTGCAATTAAACGAAATTGACGAAGCCGTTGTGCAAGGGGATAGAGACCGATTAAAACAAGTGCTGCTAAACTTGATTGCCAACGCCATTCAATACACCCCGCAAGGCGGCGAAGTCTTCATCAGCCTCAAACGGATTGGCGAGCAGGCGCGCATCATCATCCGCGATACGGGTCCCGGCATCCCTGCCGCCGACCTGCCGCACATCTTCGACCGCTTTTACCGCGCCGAAAAATCGCGCACACGCTCCTCCACCAGCGGCTTTGGCTTGGGGCTTTCCATCACCAAATGGATTGTAGAACACCACGGCGGACGCATTGAAGTGACATCCAAAGAAGGCGAAGGCACCACCTTTGTCATCTGGCTTTCCATTTTTCAACCGGCTACTTAATGCCCAGTCGTTTTGCCGCCTGACGGCACAAGTGCGCCCCGTATCTTTTATACCATTCCTCCAACATATAACTTTCGGTTTTGCCGCTGCGGGCGTCTTCATAAATGGGCGCGCCATATTGCACATAACGCCGCGTCTCAGCCGCCCAAAAAGATTCAGCAAGGTGAATGACGCCGATTCCGCCGTTGTATCCCGCCAGCGCAAGACGGGAATCTCCACCGGCGGCTTGCAGCGAACGGGCAAGGTACGCGAGTCCGCGCAGGGCATTTGTTTCGGGATGGTAGGCATTTTCCCCCGCCTGAAAATGAAACGGCATGACTTGAAACAACCCCATTGCGCCCGCGCTGGATTTTGCATTTGGGTCGCCGCAGGATTCGATTTGCATGACGGTGGCAACAAGGTTGGGGTCAAGCCCCGCCGCGCCCGCCCATTGGACAATGTGACCCGACCAGTATTGAATCTCCGGGCGGAAAACGGGGGAAATCAAGCCCGAAGCAGGCGGAATGCTCCGCAGGATGGGCTTTTCCCACATATAGTAAGCAAACGCGGCGCTGAGCAAAACCACCATCAGCGGCGGCAGCAAAAAAGCAGAAAAACAGCCGCTCCCTTGTTCTTCGGGGACGGCTGTTTCCCAATCTTCGGGTTCAGGGCGGCGCGGGGGCATAAGTAAAAAATCCTTTCGGGTCTGAGTAACCCGCGTCTATTGTATCGAATTGCGGGCGGTTATGAATAATGTCTTTCGTTGTTTCCGTTATTGTAAGAACGGGCGCTTTGCGTAATGGGATGATAGGTCGGCTCGATGAAAGAGGATTGCTGCGGAGGATTGGCGGGCGTTGGTTTGGGCGCAGGGCGCGGCAGTTGAGAGGCAGGTCGCAGCACGGGGGAATTAACAGGCTGATTGACCGGCTGGTTTATTGGACGCTGCGCCTGCGTTTGGTAAATGGGTCTCTGCTGCTGGGGCTGCGGGGCATTGTAGGAAGGGCGCGGCTGCTGGTATTGCTGAGACTGATATTGCGGGCGGTATGGCTGCTGCGCGGGTCGAATCTCAGCGGTGGTAAACAGGCGGTCGCCCGCCAGTGAAAATGTGCCAATAATCAGCAGACGGATGAGCCAGACCATCACCGCCACAAAAACCGGCACAACGGTTGTGTAGGTTTCATAGCTCATCACCGCGCTGGAATGCGTGGCAGGGTTTTGAGCAATTGCAACCGAAACGCCCCACCAAGTCAGCGTGGCGTTGAAGCCCGCGGCGAGAATCCACGCGGCAAACAAATACCAGACTTCGGCTGGCTCATCGCGCCCTTGTTCGGGGGTAAAGATGCGCGCGATTCCCGCAAAGTCAATGCCGCAAAAGGCGATTGCCAGCACGGTTGACCAGCGGATGCCGCCAAAAGACAAATCTCCCAACACGTCATGCAAGGCAAATTGCGTGGTGCTAAAGTTGAAGATTTCAAACGCGCCCAGCGCAATAAGAATGATTGCGCCCCACGCCGCGCCGCGATTGAACTTTCGGTAGTGGACGATGCTATTCCACAAGGCTTTCACACCGTCAACAAGAGGATTGTGAACTGTCATTTCGACCTCCTTGTCGAGTATTTCGCTAGTATAGAACAAGTGTTCTAAAATGTCAATGGTAGAATTACCCGCATGACACAATACAAAGTTCCCATGTCCTCCCCCGACCTGACCGACGCAGACCGTCAGGCGGTGATTGAAGTAATTAACACGCCCAACTTAAGCATGGGCAAATGGACTCCCGCGTTTGAAAAATCATTTTGTGATTTAACCGGCGCAAAGCACGCGATAGCGGTTAATTCCGGCACGGCAGGTTTGCATCTTTGCATCCGCGCGGCGGGAATCGGCGCGGGCGATTTGGTGATAACCACCCCGTTCTCTTTCGTCGCCTCATCCAATGCGATATTGTTCGAGAACGCCATTCCCATCTTTGTGGATGTTGACCCGCGCACCGGAAACATCAACCCCGAACTGGTTGCAGACGCGGCGCGAAACATCGAAAAATATTTACCGCGCCAATTGCCAATCTCCAATCTCCAACTACGCGCCATTTTGCCTGTAGATGTCTTTGGTCAGCCCGCCGATATGGACGCGATTAATGCAGTGGCAAAAGAACACGGCTTAAAAGTCATTGAAGATTCTTGCGAAGCGCTGGGCGCAATGTATAAAGGCAAACACGCGGGGACCTTGGGCGATTACGGCGTGTTTGCGTTTTATCCCAACAAGCAAATCACCACCGGCGAAGGTGGAGTTATCATCACGGACGATGATGAAGCCGCGCATTTTATGAGAGCGTTGAGAAATCAAGGGCGCGCGCCGGGGGATACTTGGTTGCAGCACACGCATCTTGGTTACAACTACCGCATTGACGAAATGTCCGCGGCGATGGGGACGAGTCAAATGTCGCGGCTGGATGAAATTATGAAGAAACGGGAACAGGTCGCGGGTTGGTATGAATCGCGCCTGTCTGAAATCGCGGGCGTGGAAATTCCATTCATCGAATCCTTCACCACCAAATCATCATGGTTTGTGTACGTCATCCGCTTTGATAAAAAAATCAACCGCGACGAAATGGCAAAACGGCTGGAAGCGCGAGGCATTCCCGTGCGCCCGTATTTTTTGCCGATTCACTTGCAGCCCTATATGGCGCAAAAATTTGGGTA
>DAOTZP010000345.1:0-5584 GCA_034434265.1 Anaerolineales bacterium
TAGGCGTTATCCTGATTGTTAAAGGTCACGCACGGGCTGATGATATCCAGCACGGCGATGCCGTTGTGCGCGAGCGCGGCTTTGAGCAGTTCTTTCACCTGCTTTGCATTGCCCGCAAACGAGCGCGCAATAAAAGTTGCGTTTGAGGCAAACGCTTCCATGCAAATATCAATCGGCAGGTATTGGTTCACGCCCTGTTTTTTAAGGTTTAACCCTTTTTCAGCAGTGGCGGAAAATTGTCCTTTGGTCAAGCCGTACACGCCGTTGTTTTCGACAATGTATAGCATGTTTACGTTGCGGCGCATCACATGTTTGAATTGACCCATGCCAATGCTGGCGGAGTCGCCGTCGCCGGAAACGCCGATGCCCTTCAAGGTATGGTCGGCGAACAACGCGCCGGTGGCAACGGAGGGCATACGTCCGTGCAAGCCGTTGAAGCCAAACGAACGGCTGAGGAAATATGTTGGGGACTTGGACGAACACCCAATGCCGCTGAACTTTACCACGTTTTCGGGGCGCGTATTGGTTTCGTACAACGCGGCAATGATTTGGTTGGCTATCGAGTTATGCCCGCAACCCAGGCAAAGGGTGCTGGGCGCGCCGCGGTAGTCGGTTTTGGTCAAGCCAATTGCATTTGTATTAGGATTGGCGGCGGGGGCGCCTGCCATAGGAAGAGCTTCTGTCATGGTTTATGCTCCTTATTTTTTCTTTGCTTTCGCTTTACTCGCGGACTTTGCTTTTGCGGCGGTCTTTTTGGCGGCAGGTTTGCTGGATGTTTTCTTCGCGGCTGTTTTCTTCTTGGCAGCCTGTTTGTTGGATGCCGGTTTTTTAGCGCTTGCGGGCTTTTCATATTTTGCCAAAATGCCTTCTCGAATCCATTTGGCGGCTGCGGGCAAACCATCGCTAAACGCAACGGATTTGAATTTCATCGCATATTGCGGATATTCCGTAAGCAGAATCTGATACATCTGCCCGTCGCGGTTCATTTCCACCACGAAGATTTGGTCATGCTTGGCAATGAAGTCGTCCACCTCTTTGGTGAACGGTGTGGCGCGCAAGCGGATAAAATTGCTCTTGATGCCGTGTTCCGCCGCCAGTTGATGCCGCGCCTCGCTAATGGCGGCTTCGGTTGAGCCGAAAGAAAGGATTCCGATGCTTGCGCCTTTTTGCATATCAATCACCGGCGCGGGGACATATTGCCTGGCGGTTTCATGTTTTTTGGCGAGACGCGCCATATTCTCCACATATACCGATGATTCTTCGCTGTATCGCGCATAGGCGTCGTGACCGGTTCCGCGTGTGAAGTAGGCGCTCATGGGGTGTTTGTTTCCCGGCAAGGTGCGGTAGCCAATGCCGTCGCCATCCACATCCAAATACCGCCCCCATTGACCTTTTAATTCATCCAGTTCTTTTTCGGCAAGCACTTTGCCGCGGTCCATCGGCGTGTTGGGATATTCAAACGGCTTGCTCATCCACTGGTTCATGCCCATGTCCAGGTCGCTCATTACAAAGACCGGGGTTTGCAGGCGCTCGGCAATGTCGAAGGCTTTCCAGCCAAATTCAAAACATTCATACACATCGCCGGGCAGCAGCATCACGGAATGAGAATCCCCATGACCGATAAAATGCGTAAATGTCAAATCGCCTTGCGTGGTGCGCGTGGGCAGCCCTGTGCTGGGACCAATGCGCTGCACGTTCCAAATCACCACGGGAACTTCAGCATAATACGCCAAACCGGCAAATTCGGTCATCAAGGAAATGCCGGGACCGGAGGTGGAGGTCATGGCGCGCAAGCCAGCCCAGCCTGCGCCCACACACATGCCCAGCGCGGCGAGCTCATCTTCCGCTTGCACTACGGCATAGGTGTTCTTGCCGTCTTCGCGTTTGCGAAGCTGGGGCAGATATTCATTCAATGCTTCGGCAAGCGAGGTGGCGGGAGTGATTGGATACCACGCGGCAAACTGCACGCCGCCAAAAATTGAGCCGAGCGCGGCGGCGGTGTTGCCATCCGCCATAATTAAGCCTTCGGTCTTGTTCATGGGTTCAAGCCAATAGGGGTCTTTCTTTTCAAGGTTGGCTTTTGCCCATTCCGCGCCTGCTTTGAGCGCGTTGAAATTCATGTCAATGGGTTTTTGTTTTCCCTTGAAGTGAAACGTCAGCGCGGCAAGAATTTTTTCCATATCTATGTTAATCATTTGCGCCAGCACGCCAACGTACACCATGTTTCCCACCAAATCCCGAAAGTCGGAGGGGATGTTTGCATCCGCTTTGACAATCGCCTTAATTGGCATAGGGTAGATGGAAATATCCGCGCGGGTGATTGGCTGCTTGATGTCATCCGCATAAAAGAACGCGCCGCCCGGTTTCACTGCGGCAAGGTCGCGCGCAAACGAATCCGGATTCATGGCAATCACAATATCCTGGTCTTCGCTGCGCCCAATAAATCCATCTTTGTTCACGCGGATGGTGTACCATGTCGGCAAGCCCTGAATGTTGGAAGGGAACAGGTTTTTCCCCGAAACGGGAATGCCCATCTTGAACACGGAACGCAGAATGGTTGTGTTGGCGGTGGAACTGCCGGAGCCGTTTTTTGTGCCAACTGTAATTGAAAAGTCGTTCACTATTTTGTTCATGAGTCTCCTCGTAAGTTTTTGTCGTATTACGACACAAGTTATGGACGATGAAATAAAAGGTCGGTATGTTTTACCAGCGCCGCATACCCTTCCTCATATTGTTGATGACAAATCGCTTGCACCATTTTTTCATGGTACTGCCAAACTTCCTGCAAATATTTATACCCGCCCGTAAAGACATTCAACCCCACGCTTTCGTAGGCATCCCAGTATGATTCCAAAATTCCCATCACAAAGGGATTATCCAAGCGGGAGTAAATGAGCAAATGCAACTTGCGATGCTCTTCATGCGGAACTTGCACCGGCGCGCCGCGAATTTTTTCCAATGCGCGCGCGAGGATGGCTTGCAACTCATCTTTATCTTCGTTGGTGAGTTTGGTCACCGCCTCGTGCCAATATGCCGCCTCCAAGTGATTCCGCATATCTGAAAATTTGCGAAAATACTCGTTGTTGAGCGCAATGGCATACCCCAAACTTTGCCGCACGGCTGGGGTGAACGAATAAGGCAGGCGGCGGGTCCCGGTTCGCGGGCGGACTTCCACCACACCCAAAGCCCGCGCCACTTCCAGCTGTTCGCGCAGTGAAGCCACGCTTACGCCAATTTCGCGGCTGAGCTCGTTAAGCGAGGGCAGCCCGCTTTCCGCTTCGGAATGCGAGGCAAGGTAGTGCAAAAATTCAGAAATGGCTGGGGAAGTTCGGTCTCTTAACATAAAATATGATTAATCTGATTAATCATAATTTTACGCCTGCCAGCCTAAAAAGTCAAGGAAAATGGGTCACAATTTTGTAAGTTGAAAGTCATCTCTTAAGGCGGCGCAAGTTTTCGGCTTGCGAGTCGAATCAAAATTCTCCAGACGCTTGCTGTTTACATGAAATACGGCAAGGTTGACAGCGCATTTTGGTTGAATGTAGTGTTAACTATTCTTGGCGGCATTCCGGGCATGTTACATGCCTGGTATGTGATTTTTGCCAAATAAATACGCGCCTTATGATTTTTATTTCGCCCCGATGCAATATTCGGGGCGATGTTTTTTTGCATGAAACCACGCAGTTGGAAAGGGGAGGCAATGGTGCGCCTTAATCACAATTTGTTTGCTGATAAAGCGCGTTTGCTTCCGGCGTGTTTGAATACTCCAATGTAAGGCATACCGCTTTTTTCATTTTTGGGTCTTGCTTAAAAATTGTTTCGATAATCCGTTGCGCGTTGGTTGAGTCGGCGATTTGCGTGTAGGCATTAAGAAAAACCAGCCATTCAAACGGGTCATCGGGGGCGAGTCCCAAACTTGCGGCTTGCTGTTCCAGCGCAATCACTTCCTGATATTTGCCTTGCTGCTGCGCCAGCTCCGCTTTGGCGAAGTAGTAGCACCAGCCGCGTTTTGGTTCGGGGAAGAAGAAATTCGGCGCGGCGGGCGAATCAGTTTCGGGGATGATGCGGGATGGGTCAGACAGTGGAATCGCGCGGGTGAGGACATCGGGCTGGCGGCTGTAAATTTCCTCGTCTTTTCTCTGCGGGCTAAGCACGCGCAAGCATCCGTTTGGGGGCATGTAAATTACAACGGCTTGAGATGTGTTCCCATTAAACCGCACTGTGCGATAGGGAAAGGTGATTGGAATGTTGGGTTCAAGCGCGGGCAGGGTTGGTCCGCCGATTCGCTTTTCGGTGTATAGCATTAAGTAGGGCAGGCTGCCGCGTTTAAAATTGGGGGCATACATCCAGTTGATTGGCGCGGTGAAGGACATATCGGTTTCATAGTCAATGGGCATTTGGTGTGTGAGGATGACTGTGTTTGGTTTTAATGCCGGGATGCGCCATGCCATTTGCCAGTAAATTTCGCGCTGCTTTTCCCAGTCCCGTCGGAAGATGTTGGCGTTGAAGAATTGCTGACCGACTCCCAGCGCAATCAACATCACAAACACAATGTGTCGTATGGATTGTTTTGGAACAAGCAATTCCACAATGCCTATGATGAAGATTGTTCCGCCAAACATGATGGAGACCATGAAACGGTCGTAGGAGGATTGCAAGGTAAGCGGAAGCCCGGCTGCGAGCGAAGGCAGCCTGCCGAGCAAAATTCCAATGCTGCCGATGAGGATGAAGCTCCACGCGGCGGGGTCGCGTTGGGAGGCGGCGCTGATTTGCGGGTGGAGAAAAATCAGGGTTGCGGCAATCAGCGCGAGGGTAAGCAAGGCCGCGGGCGCGGGCAAGGTGGAAAAGGCTAAGGGGAGAATCTGTATCCAGATGTAAAAGCCCGCCTTCCAGAGCGAGTCCAGCGCTTCTTTCAAAAAATAAATTAAGTTGGGGGATTGCGCGGCGGTCACTTCGTAGGAGTGGTATGGTCCGAAGCGGTAGTAGTAAAGCAGCCATGCGGCGTTAAGAATCCAGATGAGCAGGTAGGGCAGCCAGACCCGCAAGGTGTTGAAAAATCGTTTTGAAATGTTTTCTTGAAAGTGAAGGAAGAGCAGGAGGAAGCGTATGCCTTCGATGCCGAAAAAATATTCGGTTGGGAAGATGCCGCAAATTTGCAGCAAGACGGCTATGATGATGTGGCGTGTTTGTTTTGTGCGCAGGGCTTTGAAGGTGAAGCCAAAGGAGAGGATGTAAAAAATAAACGGGATGAGTTCTTGGTTGATGTGGGTGTAGGCAACCCAGTGCTGACTGTAACCGGGAAAGATGAGAAAGAGCAGCGCGGCGATGTCTGCGAGCTGCGGGCGGTTTTGCCAGATTTGGCGGAAGCTCCACCATGCGCTGACGCCAATTAGAAAGCGGATGATGAGCGCGAAGATTTGCCAGTAGAGCGGCACGGGCGGTATGAGACTGGTGGTGAAATAAAAAATGGGACCGAGAAAGGGGCGGAAGGGCGCAAAGGCGGGGTTGAATTCGGCAGGTCCGAGGAATTTGGCTATCCATGTAAAGGGCAGGTCGTCCCAGTAGAAGCCGGTGAAGGGGAGCA
>DAOTZP010000346.1:0-1758 GCA_034434265.1 Anaerolineales bacterium
TAGCCTTTGGCGCCATTGAACCACTTTACCGTACCGATTACACGATTAGACATTTTTGCCTCCTAAGCAAATAAAAAAAATAAGGTGACGCAGTATGTCTTTCATCGGGTGGTAAATAAACAACTCAAACGAGGTGGTTCTACTTCCAAACGAAAACCTACTTGCATCCAACGGTTCAACTTTATCACGGAATGTGATAATTGGCAATTATTTGACAGGCTCCAAAATCATAATGGGAATGACGCGGTGCGCGGCGCGCTCTTTATATTTTTCATACCCGCCATAATACGGAACCGCCATCGCCCAGTATTTCTCGCGTTCTTCGCCTTCGGCTTGGCGGGCAATATACGCTGCAGTGCGGTTGTTGATTCTCACGCTGCAGCGCGGGTTTGCTTTAAGGTTATAGTACCAGCCCGGATTATTCTTCCTGCCAAAATTCGAGCCGATAAGCGCTATCTTCTCTCCATCAAAAAGACTGACCAAAGGAATGGTGCGCTCGCGCCCGCTTTTTGCGCCGATTGTGGTCAGGTAAATCACAGGCAGCCCGACAAGCTCGGTCACGGTATGCTTGTGGCTGGTTAATGCGGAAACAAATTTATCCGCATACGGCAAAATCACCGCAAGAACAGCGGAGACAAATCTCATCATAAGAATGCGATGTATCCACTTTTGAAATGTGTTGGGGTGTTTTGTCATGGGATGTTTGATTCTCTTTTATGGAGTGGAGGAAGCGGAAGGCGCACTCATCACTTCGCCCATGGTTTTAATTTGCAGTCCGTTTTTTTGCTGCGCGCCAAGCCACTGGGCAAACTCAACAAAGGTATCAAGCGAAACGGCATACTTGTCGCATCCGTCGCAAATGTGATGAAAGACAAAAATTGCCCATCCCCCGCCTTCGGCTTCCAAGCCTGCCACATATCGCGTCATCTTGGCAAACGTGGTATCCTGCACCATATAGGGCATGGAAGGGATGGCAAAAGAATCATGCGGCGGAATGGAAGCGGGCCCATTTGAAACTGCGCGGGCGTTCAAATACCCGCAATCCATGACAGTCTGGCGGGATTCCGCGTTGTAATGCCCAAAAGGGTAGGCAAAAGAAACCGGGTTTAAGCCAAAAGAAATCAGACGCTGGCGGTCTTCGCAAATTTCACGCTTCAAGTCATCGCCTTGAACGGTGGTTAAATTAACATGGCTGAGCGTATGACCGCCGATTTCATTGCCGTCTTTTGCGAGGGTGCGCAGTTGTTTTTCTGTCATATACCCCGCGGTCCCTGTAAATCCGCTGACAACATAAAAAGTGGCGCGCAGGTTGTTTTGCTTCAATACCTGACGGGTGAGGTAATTATTTTGATTGCCGTCGTCAAATGTTAAAGTGACGACGGTATTCTTGAACATCGTCACATCTTTAACCGGCACGGAAGTCAACTTGACGGGCGGGGTTGGCTGCGCAACGCCGCAGGATGCAATCAAGCACGCGGCAATCAACATCAAAAAATATTTTTTTATACGAAAGGCAGGAATACGATACATTGAAATATCAATCTTGATTAATTTTTGAATACGGGCAGGTTGAAATCTGTATCTGGTTATTATAAGTCCTAATCCATCTTGCGTAAGCCTGACAATATTAAAACGCGCGCAATCGGCGTATAATACGCGCGATGTCCTCAATCACATTACCGGCGCGGGCGGAGATACACCCTCACATTCGCCCGCTCAACATTCTGAAAGACCTGACCAGCGTTGCGGATTTAATTG
>DAOTZP010000347.1:0-6414 GCA_034434265.1 Anaerolineales bacterium
TCTCGCCCATCATCGGCGGAAAGACGGTGAAAGGTCCCGCCGCAAAGATGTATGCCGAGCTGGGTATTGCGCCTTCCGCATTGGCGGTTGCCAATCATTACGGCAGCCTGCTTTCAGGGTTTGTGCTGGATACGGTGGATGAAGCATTGGCGTCAAAAATCAACATCCCCACACTGGCGACAAACACGCTCATGAATGACTATACACATCGCGCGCAGCTGGCAAGAGATGTGCTACACTTTGCAAGGAGTTGCTGATATGACCATTTGGGCAATTGTGCCTGTCAAACCCCTGCGGCGCGGAAAATCGCGTTTATCCGGTATATTGGACGATGAACAGCGCGCAAAGCTGAATCAGGAATTGCTGGAACACACGCTCAGCGTGCTGGGAACAATGAAAGAACTCATCCAGCCAATGGTGGTCAGCCGCGACCCGCAAGCATTGGCGATTGCGCGAAAGTATAACGCGCTGACCGTGCGCGAAGACGGCAACCCGCATTTGAATACCGCGCTCACCCGCGCCACCATCGTCTCACAAGCAAGCGCCTCGCAGGGAGTGTTGGTGCTGCCCGCCGACTTGCCTTTGCTGCGGCGCGAAGATATTTTGGATTTCCTCAAACGCGCCGTAGGCAAAATGCCGGTTGTGGTCATTGCCCCCGACCGTCACCGCAAAGGGACAAACGCGCTGCTGACCATTCCCGCAGGCAGCATCAAATATCAATATGGAGAAAACTCATTTGAGCGTCATTGCGAAAGCGCGCGCAAGATGAGCGTTCATGTAGAGGTGGTTGAATCTGAAACGCTTGGGCTGGACCTTGACCTGCCCGAAGATTTGGAACTTATTCAAAAGTCCGAAAAATCAAATATAAAAAGTTTCCCAATGACAACCCTTCAACCCATCCAACCTTAAGGAGATTTCCCATGACTGAACGTGTTGCCTTGTACTTGCAAGACTCGCACGACCTGCGCGACGGATTGGAGTACGCCAAATACGCCGAAGAAAAAGGATTTGAAGCCGTTTGGCAAGCCGAATCGCGTTTGGTGCGCGATGCAATTGTGCCAATGGCGGGTTACGCCGCAGTGACCAACAAAATCAAAGTCGGGTCCGGCGTCATCAACAATTGGACGCGCAATATCGGCTTGCTTGCCGCCACCTTCCTCACGCTGGATGACCTTGCTCCCAACCGCGTCATTTGCGGGCTTGGCGCCTGGTGGGACCCACTCGCCGCAAACGTGGGCATTGACCGCAAAAAACCGCTGACCGCCATGAAAGAAACCGTCATCGTCATGCGAAAATTGCTGAACATGGAGCGGGTAACCTTTGACGGCGAATTCATCCATGTAAAAGACATTGAGTTGGATGTGGTGTACGGACGCCGAGAACCGCGCAACGTGCCAATTATGATTGGCGCAACCGGCGACAAAATGATGGAATTAACCGGCGAAGTTGCCGATGGCGCGGTGCTGAATTATTGCGTTGCGCCGGAATACAACGACAAAGCAATGGAACTGCTGAACAACGGGTTGAAAAAATCGGGGCGCAAAATGGAAGACTTCGACCGCCCGCAGCTCATTGTATGCTCGGTGGATGAAGACCACGACAAAGCAATTGATTACAGCAAAATGCTGCTCTGCCAATACATTGCCCAGCAGCCGCACATTGCCAAAGCCTCCAACGTTTCGGACGATGTCGTGCATCAAATTCAATCCATTTTGGGCTGGCCCGCCACCAAAGAACAAGTGATGAAAGCCAAAGACCTTGTGCCTGATGAATTGGCGCTAAAAATCACCGCCTCCGGCACGCCCGCCGAAGCCAAAGCCAAAGTGGAAGAATACAAAAAGCGCGGCTGTACCTGCCCCATTTTGTACCCCGTCGGCGGAAATTTCAAACTGCTGATTGATACCTTCGCGCAAAAGTAAATAGAAGAAACACAATCGAAACCTCCGGGATTTTGAAAGTCTCGGAGGTTTTGACATATATCCTTTTTTTTATGACATTCCTCCTCAAATAACGCCGCGTCTCTTGACGCGGCATTTCTTTCCGCTACAATAGACTGACCAGTCGGTTTATAACAATGACAGAAACACCCCAAGACACCCGCGAAAGAATCCTCGAAGCCGCCGTCAAAGTCTTCGCCACCAAAGGCTACCACAATACCAAAGTGGACGACATCGTCAGCGAGTCCAACACCTCGAAAGGCTCGTTTTATTTCTACTTCCCCAGCAAGCAGGAAATTTTCCTCGCCCTGAGCGACACCTTCGCCGACTTGCTCGAAGCCCGCCTTAAAGCCGCCATCGAAAAAGAAACTCACGGGCTGGCGCAGATGAACGCCGCCCTGAAAGCCAGTTTGGGGATGTTCACCCAATATCGCGGGTTGGCAAAAATCGCGCTGGTGCAGGCAGTTGGGTTGGGCGCAGCATTTGAAGAACGCCGCCGCGCCATCAATGCCCGCTTTTCCAAAATCATTCAGGAGCGGTTGGAACGCGCCATTCAAGAAGGCAGCATTCCGCCGCAAAACGCCGAGCTCGCCGCGCGCGCGTGGATTGGCGCATTAAATGAAATCGTCATTCACTGGATATATGCCGGCGCGCCCCCGCTTGAAGAAACCCTGCCCGAACTGCAAAAATTCCTCGCCCGTTCCATCGGCGCGAGAGAATAAATCACTTCAAGGAGAAACCTCTTTATGCAAAAAGTTTGGATGTTTGTTTTGGCGATTGGATTGCTGCTGGCAGGCTGCGCCTCCCCCGCAGCGGATTCTGCTCCCCAAGCCAACGCGGAGCCAGCTACCCTCAAAATTGCCGTGCTCCCCATCATTGATACACTCCCGATGTACGTTGCCCAGCAGGAAGGCTTGTTTGAAAAGCACGGCATCAAGGTGGAGTTTATCCCCGTTGCGTCTGCGCCGGAACGCGAACAACTGCTCGCCGCCGGTCAAGCCGATGGCGCGGTAAATGAAACGCTGGCGGTGATGATGTCGAATAAAGACAAAGTGCAAATGCAGGTTGTGCGCTACGCGCTGCGTCCCGCCGAAGGCTACGGGCATTTCTTCATCATCGCTTCAGGCAAAAGCGGAATTACCGACGCGCAAGGTTTGAAAGGCGTGGAAATTGGCGTTTCGCAAGGCACAGTCATTGAATATGTGACCGAAAGACTCTTGCAAGCCGAAGGGCTGACTCAGGACGAAATCAAAACGATTGCGGTGCCAAAAATTCCCGACCGCATGGCGCTGCTCGCATCAGGGGAATTAAGCGCGGGCGTGCTGCCCGACCCGCTGGGCGCATTGGCGGTTCAGCAAGGCGCAAAGATTGTGCTGGATGATTCCAAACACCCCGAATATGGGTTTAGCGTAATTTCCTTCCGCAAGGATGTGATTGACGCCAACCCCGCCGCCATCAAAGGTTTCCTCGCCGCAATTGAAGAAGCCGTAAAACTGGTCAACGCCGACCCGAAGAAATACACCAACGTGCTGGCGGAGCAAAAAATTGTGCCGCCGCCGCTGATGGAAACATATAACGTGCCGCCCTTCCCCGCCGCCAGCATTCCCACCGAAGCGGAATGGGCGGACGCGCTGGCATGGGCAAAAGAAAAAGGGATGTTAAACGCGAATGTCTCGTATGCGGATTCGGTCAACGGCTCGTTTTTGCCATAACCCATAACGCAATCAACTCCAACCCGACTCACCCCGAACTTTCGCGGGTGAGTTTGTTTTTAAGGCAAGTGAACATGAAAACAGAGTAATTAATGATGTTTTAACAAAAACTTTAAGTTGAGTCGTAAATCAGGTTAAATTGGTGACAAATATCAAATGCCCTCTATGCTAATTTTAAGGTTATACTTATATTCAATTAATCAGAACTTACGCAAAACGCCCGAAAACAGTCTGCCGTCATCGGCGGTCAATTACCCAAAAAATCATGATGCTGCGTAAGTCCAATTAATATCATTTTTGGAGAAGCGATGCGCACACCCTATGCTGCAAGCAGTTGCACAATCCAATTGGGAAGGGCAAAATTATGAACGATACCAACCCAATCATCATGGGCTTTTTGTTTGTCCTGCGATGTTTAATTCCGCTGGCTGTTCTGTTTGGAATTTCATACCTGTTACGGCGGCTTGAACTCGTCATCGAACACGCGGACGAAGAAGCGGAAGCCGCAGAGGCGGAAGCGGAAGCCGAAAACATGGAAGAACAAGAAGAACAAGAGGAAGCGGCGGAGAAGGAAAACGGCGAAAATAATGAGAAAGAAGAAAATGCCCAGCCTGCTTCAAAACCAAAGAAAAAAGCGGATGCCAAGAAAAAAAGCAAACCCGCTTCAAAGAAAAAGAAGGAGGCATAGCCAATGACAACGCGCAATTTTTATCGCAATACATCATGGCTGGTCATTGCCGGATTGTTGGTTATCCTATCGGCTTTATGGATGGCGTCTCCCGCAAGCGCGCAGCCTTCGGCGCAAGAAACGGAAAAATACTGTCTTTCCTGTCACGGCAAATCCGACTTAAGCATAAAACTCCCCAGCGGTGAAACGCTTTCGCTGTATGTCTCGCAGGAACAGCTCGAACACTCTGTGCATAGCAACAAGGGAATCGAATGCGAAGCCTGCCATAACGACATCAGCACCTACCCGCATCCCGAAATAAAATACCAGACCCGGCGCGAGCTTTCGCTCAGCTACTACCAAACTTGTGAAAAGTGCCATTCTGCAAATTACAAAAAAGCGCAGGATAGTATGCACGCGCAAGTTGCCCGCGAAGGGAATGAAAATGCGCCGGTCTGCACCGATTGTCACGGCTACCACGATACCCGCAAACCGAATGAGCCGCGCTCGCTCATTTCCGAAACATGCGGCAAATGTCACTCCGAAATTGTAGATACCTATAAACAAAGCGTGCATGGCGAAGCCCTGCTAAAAGAAAGCAACCCCGATGTGCCAGTCTGCACCGACTGTCACGGCGTGCATAACATTCAAGATTCGCGCACCGACCAATTCCGCACACAAAGCCCCGAACTGTGCGCGAACTGTCACGCCAACAAGGAATTGATGGATAAATACGGGCTGAATTCGGATGTGTACAGCATTTACAAGCGCTCATGGCATGGGGTGGATATTTCGGTGTACAAGGCGCGCTGGGGAACGGTCTGGCACGACAGCGCGGTCTGCACGGACTGTCACGGCACACACGACATGCGAAAAACCAGCGACCCGCTTTCCAAAGTCCACCCGGATAATTTGTATGAGACCTGTAAACAATGCCACCCCTCGGCAGGTCCCAACTGGGCGGAGGCATGGACGGGTCACAACGAAATCAGCTACGAAGCCAATCCTTTCTTATATTATGTGGATAAATTTTACACATCCTTCACCCCCTTTATTCTATGGGTGTGTATCATTTATGTCATCCTGCAAATCATCCGCTCTATTGTGGACCGTGTGAGGAGTGCCCTGTCATGAGTGAAAAGAAAACAATAGCCCGGCAAGAAAAAACGTTCGCGCGTTTCACGCTTGGTCAGCGATGGGAACATGCCATATTGCTCATAAGCACGCTTGTGCTTATCCTGACGGGGCTTCCACAGAAATACCGCGACTTTTCGTGGAGTCAGGACCTGCTTTCAACCCCGGAACGGCTGGAACTCATCCGCCAGATTCATCACATTGCCGCCATTGTGCTGGCGTTGGAAGCGTTGTATCACATCGGTCATGCCATTTACCTGCTGGCGCGCCGAAAAATGCCCGCCGACATGCTCCCCAATATGCAAGACGTGCGTGACGCATGGCACATGCTGCAATACCTCTTGTTTCTTAAAAAAGAAAAACCCGCCTTTGGCAAATACAACTTTGAACAAAAAGTAACCTACTGGTTTCTTTTCTTCGGCTTTGCCATTATGGGCATCAGCGGGTTTGTCATCTGGTTTCCTGAATGGTTTACCCGTTTCCTGCCCGGCGGCATTGTGCCGGCATCCAAAATGGCGCACAGCGCCGAAGCGGTGGCAGCGGTCATCTTTATTTTGGTCTGGCATATTTACCACGTTCACATTGAACGCCTGAACTTAAGCATCTTCACCGGGCGTTTGAGCGAAAAGGAAATGCGTGAATTTCACGGCAAAGAATATGAACGCTTGACGGGAAAATCAGCCTCAAATAAAAAGGAATAAACGCGCGAGCATTCCTCCAAAAACAATGAGCGAGCGCATTTGCGCCCGCCATTGTTTTTGGAGCGGTATTTTTATAAATTGGACTTACGCATAAATAAATTTGGAGACTGACGTAAATGAGACCTAAAAACACCGGTCCAAAAATGGCGCCGTTTCAAGCCAGCCTGAGCCTGCTTTTGGGGTTCATTCTCGCGGCATATTCATTCATCATGCTGACAACTTCCGCACAGGCTGCGCCTGCCGGTCAAGAAGAAAAGCCGGAC
>DAOTZP010000348.1:0-2108 GCA_034434265.1 Anaerolineales bacterium
TGGATATGCCCGAATCAGGACGCTGCCAGCCTGCGGTGATTCAACTCGCCAACCAGTTAATTGATTGGACGATACACGCGCACCCCCAGCCCGAAATACGCAGCGCGCTCAGCCTGCCGTATATGATGCCCGTCCCCGAAAATGACCCGCAGCAAAACCCGCCCGAAGACCCAAGCGCGGTGAAATTAATCTCCAAAAAATACTCGCCCGAACAGGAATTGGACGCGGTGGTCAAATCGGTCAAAAAGTATGTGGATTCATTTGCGGACGCGCCGGAAGAAGAAAAACCAACCATTGCGGTTCTTGTTCCGCGCAACTATCGCGGCATTGACGTGATTGAGGCGTTGAAAAAAAACAACATCGAAGTCGTCGAGTTGATTTCCTCCACATCCGAAACGCGCGCGGCGGCTGGCTCGTTGAATTATTTGCTGACATATCTCGCCGACCCGCAATCGGCGGGCAAGTTATCCAACGCGTATAAAGTCTGGAGAAGGGATTGGCGCGGGAATCAAATTGAAGGCAATGAAGAAAACGCGGGCAATCATCAAGAATTGATGAATCATGTGACCGCGTTATTAAAAAAGATTTTGCATGTGGAAGATTACATTGCGCCCAGCCATGAAGATTTGCTGCACACGCTGAGCGAATCGCCGCAAGTGATTGAAGAACTGGCGGAATTTCGCGTAAATGTGCGGCGATGGTTAAACGCGGTGACGCTGCCCATTGACCAACTCATCCTAACGCTGGCGCGGGATGTGTTCACCAAACCCGCCGACCTTGCATTGGCGCACAAACTCGCTTTGGTCCTGCGGCAAACTGCGGACAGTCATCACGAATGGCGTCTGCCCGAATTGACCGCAGAATTAACGCTCATCGCAAAGAACGAGCGCCGCTTCATCGGTTTTTCAGAGGATGATTACGGCTTCGACCCGGAACGACATCGCGGCAAGGTGGCGGTGGTAACCATGCACAAAGCCAAAGGGTTGGAATGGGACCGCGTGTATTTGATGTCGGTTAATAATTATGACTTTCCCTCCAACATGCCGGGGGATAAATTCATTTCAGAACAATGGTTTATTCGCAGCGGGCTAAATTTGGAAGCGGAGGCGCTGGCGCAATTAAACGCATTGGAGTCCAATGACGCATATCGCTGGTATCAAGAAGGCGAGGCAACAATGCAAGCGCGCGTGGATTATGTAAAGGAACGGCTGCGCCTGTTGTATGTGGGCATCACCCGCGCAAAGAAAGATTTAATCATCACTTGGAATACAGGCAAATACGGAGACTGTCTCCCCAGCCTTGCGCTGCAAGCTTTGGCGGGATGGAAAAAATAAACAAGTCCCGCTCATTGGCGCGTTAAAAAGAAAGCTTGCCTTCAACCAAAGGAGTTGAAGGCAAGCGCGTTTTGATTTTCAATTAATCATCACCATCATCCCCGCCGTCTTTGCCATCGCCGTCTTTGCCATCGCCGTCTTTGCCATCGCCGCCTTCATGCTCGCGCCCGTCCGCGTGGCATTCAACACAGTTTTGATAATTTGAAATTCCCTCTTTCAAATGTTTTTCGCGGATTTTCGCTTCGGTATGCTCGTGGCAGCCGTAGCAAGTATAAGCCGTGTAGGTGGATGGATGGCACGTCTTACATGAAACGATTCCATTTTCACCGTGATTGAGCGGGAAGGTATGCGGCTGATTGAATTGCGCGGGAATCCACGCAAAGGTTGTGTGGCAGGCGGCGCATTCCGTACCAAATAAACCAAGATGCACAACCGGCTCTTTATGGCAGGAAACGCAAGCCGTGGGCGTGCCTTTGAAAACTTGATTGACATGGCATTGCGCGCAAGGCACGCGCTCATGCGCGCCGGTAAGCGGAAATGCGGAACGACTGTGGTCGAAGGTCGCATCTTCCCAACTGGACGGGTTGTGACAGATTTCGCACGCCGTTCCAAATTGACCGTTGTGCGCGTCGTCTTTTTGATGGCAGGAATAGCAATCCATCGGCGTGCCTTTATACACTTGATTCGCATGGCAGTCTTCGCACGCGGCGTTCACATGCGCGCCTTCCAATTTGAAGGCGGCGAGGTTGTGGTCAAATTTGGCGGGTTTCCAAC
>DAOTZP010000349.1:0-4291 GCA_034434265.1 Anaerolineales bacterium
AATTCCCCGCCGCGTTGTACCGTGTGGCGCTCACTCCCAAAACCCAGGCGGATACTGCAAAAATCACGCCCACGCTCAACCGCCTGTGCGAAGAGGATATGACCCTCTCCTGGCAGAACGACCCAATCACGCATGAAACCGTTTTGCAAGGCATGGGCGACCAGCACATTGATGTTGCGCTGCGCCGCGCGCAGACCAAATTCCAAGTGGGGCTTATTCCACACGAGCCAAAAATTCCCTACCGCGAGGGCATTACCCGCAAAGCCACCGCGCAATACCGCCACAAAAAGCAAAGCGGCGGCGCCGGACAATTTGGCGAAGTTCACCTGCGCATCGAACCGCTGCCCGACGCGGACTTTGAATTCACCGATGAACTGGTGGGCATGAACCTCTCGCGCTCCTACCTGCCGCCGATTGAAAAAGGCATCAGAGCCACGATGGAACGCGGCGCGTTTGCAGGCTACCCGATGAGCAACGTGAAGGTGATTGTGTATGACGGAAAGGAACATGAGGTGGATTCAAAACCCGTCGCGTTTGAAATTGCCGGGCGTGAAGCGTTTAAACTGGCGGTGCAGGACGCAGGTCCGGTCTTGTTTGAGCCGATTATGAACGTGCGCGTCACCGTGCCGGATGCAAACATGGGCGACGTGATGAGCGACCTGAATACCCGCCGCGGGCGCGTGCAGGGAACAGATTCCGAACACGGCAACACCATCATCATCGCGCATGTGCCAATGGCGGAAATGCAGCGCTACACCACGCAGTTACGCTCCATCACCGGCGGGCGCGGATATTTCACCATGGAATTCGACCACTACGAAATCGTCCCATCCCATATTGCCAGTGGAATCATCGAAGCGCATAAGAAGGAAATGGAAGCGAAGAAGGAAGAGTAGGCGGTTATCAGTTATCAGTTATCAGTTATCAGTAATTGGTAATTGATAATCAGCGAACAGTCTCGAAGAAATCTTCGGGACTGTTTTGTCGTTCATCCTTCATAATTCATCTTTCCTGATTTATACTTACCCCATGCCAATAATTCGATTCCCCGCCTTGATGAAATATTACGTTGATAATCAAAGTGAAGTAGCAGCAAGCGGCGAGACGGTGCAGCAAGCCGTAGAAGACATCCTTAAGAAATATCCCGCGCTGGGTCCGCATTTGTTTGACTCCGCCGGAAAACTTCGCCGCCACTTCAACGTTTTCGTAAACGGCGTTCACATCCGCGAGTTGAACGGCATGGATACCCCCATCAAAGAAAACGACAAGGTCATCTTAATGGCATCCGCGGCGGGCGGAGCAAATGGAGAAGTATGAAACAAATAACGTCCGCGCATGAGCAGCGCGTTCCCATTCTTCCGCTGGATTTATCCATTGTGGAGGAGGTGAAAGTCAATCGTTCGGCGGTGGAGCGCAGGACCAACACGCTGCCCGCCCGCCGCACGGTAAAAAAGGAATGGCAGGCGGCTTGGCTTTTACACGCCATTCAAACAATTGATTTAACCACGCTTTCAGGCGATGATACGCCCGGCACGGTAAGGCGCTTGTGCGCCAAAGCCCGCCAGCCGGTGAACGCCGAATTGTTAAAAAAACTGGGCGTGGAAACGCAAATCACCACCGGCGCGGTGTGTGTGTATCACGGCATGGTTTCCACCGCAGTGGAGGCGCTGGAAGGTTCAGGCATTCCTGTTGCAGCGGTTTCCACCGGCTTCCCCGCCGGGTTAATTTCGTTTGAGCAAAAAATCCGCGAGATTGAAGATTCAGTCAAAGCGGGCGCAAAAGAGATTGATATTGTTATCTCGCGCCAGCATGTGCTTGCGCAAAACTGGCGGGCGCTTTACGATGAAGTGCGAGCCTTCCGCGAGGCGTGCGGCGAAACGCACATGAAATCCATTTTGGCAACGGGCGAACTCGGCACGTTAAAAAATGTCATGCGCGCCAGTTTTGTTTGTATGCAAGCGGGGTCGGACTTTATTAAAACCTCCACCGGTAAAGAGCCAACCAACGCAACCCTGCCGGTAAGTTTGGTGATGGTGCGCGCCATCCGCGCTTATTATGAGATGACAGGTCACCGCGTGGGGTTCAAACCCGCCGGTGGAATTCGCACGGCGAAGCAAGCGCTGGATTGGCTGATTTTGATGAAAGAAGAACTTGGCGAAGCATGGATGCAGCCGAATTTATTTCGCATCGGCGCTTCGGCATTGCTCAACGACATTGAGCGCCAACTTGAACATTTTGCCTACGGGCGGTATGCGTCCATGCAATATCAAGCGCTTGGGTAGTTGAATCTGATTGCTTGCGCTGATATGAAAAAAGGTTTATGACAGACCTGACTGGCTTTATTGTGTTGCGTTCACAATCGAACCCGTCAGGTCTTTTTTGGGAAATGGTTTTTGCGTCCAAAAATAAAGCGCAAGGTTATTAATTGCTGAATTTAATAAAGACGGGTTTAATATCAAGCGCTTCAAACAAGTCCCTGCGAAGCCCTGCCATTTGCAGGGCTTTTACTTCGTAATTTTCGAGCCAGCCGGCATTGCTGCGCACTTCGCCGTTCTGCATAAACACCAGCACATAATTGTTTGCGACAAGCATTTCACGGGTCAAGTCGCTTACAACGGTGTCAAAAATAATATCCGGCGCGGGTATGCCGCAAGTTTGTAAAACAGATTCGAGATTGGCAAAATAGTACTGATAACTGGCGCGCTCGCCGGGGCTGATGCCAACAGGGTTAAGCGTTGAACAACGGCTGAAAGAACGGTCCACCAGACGGGCGCGGTCCAGAAATTGTATTGCGCCATAATGTTTTTGGGAGAGGTGATACGGCACAATGCCCATTTGGGCGCTCATGATTGTCACAGGCTTATGATGCTGTGAAAGTTCAACAATCAGATAGTCAAGGTAATCTATTAAATATGTGTCGCGCATGTTAACGCGGTTGCGGCGCTCAAACCATGAATATTCCGCAGCGGAATATGAGCGGGGAAAGGAAATGCGCGCCCAAAGCGGCGTGCCAGTGGAAGCCTTGCGCGTAAAGAAAATAAAAGAGGAAAATTCAACAAGGATTAAGAGCAGCATCAAAAAAAATGCAGGCTTTGGTTTTGGAAGCAAGTATGACAATGAAATGGGAATTGCCGCCAAAGCAATGGGCAAAACATTAACAAGGAAACGCCCGCCTTCCATCCAGTCGCCGCCGGTAAAAATCACAAACGCAACATATCCGGCGATGTAAAGCAAGGTCAGCAAAAAATCAAAGTTAAGCGATTTGGGGCGCAAAATGTCAAAAAGCATAAAGGAGGCAGAAGCAGCCATGCCCGCAGAAAGCAAGGCAAAGCCCGCTCCGGCATCCCATAAATTAACTTGCAGGTACGCGGCGCCGTCTGAAAGAACATCCATGCTTACGCCGTTGGTTTTGGCGGTGACGGGCTGCGGGAAAAAGTCGCCAAAGTAGAAATACCGAAAGCAAAGGATGAGCAGGGTTATCAGCAGATACGCGCCTGTCAATTTAAGCATATTGGACAGCATTCCGCGCTGGACGGATGAGTGAATATATTGCTTAAAGAGCAAAAATACAATTGCGGCGGAGAACATGCCAGCGAGTAAAATAATGGTCTCCGGTCTGACAAGGGCAAAAGCAAGCATGGCAAGGCACGCAAAAAGCAGGCGTTTGAGACCGCCGAATTTGACAAAGTCTGAAATGGCAAAAAGGATTAAAAAACCCGCAAAAGAAACGAGTGTGGACTCAAGCCCGCCGTATGACCAATAAATAACATAAGGATACGCGGAAACAAGCAGCGCCGCAAACAAGCCATGAAAAAAAGATTTGGTTAAATTTTCCGCAAAAATACCGGCGGCAATTACGCTTAAAACGCCAAATATGATTGAAGAAAATTTTCCAAGCGTCACCACATCCAGCCCGGTGAATGTTTCCGCAAACGCCAGCAAAACAACCTGAAGCAAACTGGAACTTTGCTCCACGCGGTCTCCGTTGTAATTTACAATCTCGCCAAAATTCGCCAGAGCGTGGGAAGCCCAGTAAGTGATATGCGCGTCATCCCTGCCAGACGAACCCAACAGCAAAAAACCGGCAGCCGCCAAAATGACGCCCGCCGCCGGATAGGAAACAAAACGAAAAAAAGGAGCAGAAATTTTCAAGCGGGGTTTACCTCACAATTGATTTTGAAAACATGGAAAATAAGTAAAAAGGCAAAAGAAATTTAACAAAAGTTGACCGCTGACGGCAGACCGCAGTCTATGGTCAGCGGTCTGCCGTCACATTCTGTAAAAGAACATT
>DAOTZP010000350.1:0-3923 GCA_034434265.1 Anaerolineales bacterium
AGCCGGACGCGATGGCGGCATTTCGCTGGCGCGCGCGCCAAAAGATATTTCACTGTTGGAAGTCGTGGAACAATTTGAAGGCGAACTCGCGCTTTCAGACTGCATCCTCAAGCCCGGCGAATGTCCGTTTGAAATCCGCTGCCCGGTGCATTGCCAATGGGTGCGGTTGAAAGACCTGCTGCGCAAAGAAATGGCGCGCATCACATTTCAACAACTGGTGGAGGAAGGCAATCTCATCGAAAGTAACCTGACCGTTAACTCCTTTCAACCCCTGCCGGTGATTGACTCCAATCCATGAACAAATATATCTTTAATGGTATCTACGCCTTCTTTGGCGTTTTAATTTTGGCGGCTGTTTCCTTCAAAACCTTTCAGCCCATTCAAGTGCTTCCGCGAATGCAAATTGCGCCCGCGTTTAATTTGGTCAACCAAAACAACAAACACATTACCAGCGAAGACCTGCGCGGCAAATTTGTGCTTTATACATTTTCATACACCAACTGCCCCGCGCCCTGTTACAACATCAACGACACGATGATGGAAGTTCAATCGCGGCTGAATGAAGTGGACCTGGGCGGAATCGAAACCGCCTTTGTCACCATTTCCTTCGACCCGCAGCGCGATACACCCGCCGTTCTCAACGAGTACGCGGCTTCGCTCCGGGCGGATACCACCCGCTGGACCTTTGCCACCCACGAAGACCCTGGCCTGCTCAAAACCATCATCGGCGGCGGGTTTGAGGCGTATTACCAAAACAAAGGCAACGGAGAATTTGAATTCACTCCCACTTATGTATTGGTGGACGGCTGGGGCATCATCCGCGCGCGTTACCGCTACGCCACCGAAGTTTCCACCCCGGACCGTATCCTTCGGCACTTGGGCGTGTTAGCAGAAGAAGTACACAACAGCACAGGCTCGGCAAAACTGGCATACGAAGCCGCGCATTTATTCCTCTGCTATACGGATTAAGCAAATGAAATTAAAAATTGTTCTTGCAGTTGTAGTGATTTTAATTGGACTGACGGCGGGCGTGTATTTCTTCCGCCCGCATACATTCAGCGGCACGGTCATTCAATCGCCCGACCCTTCATTTGACTTTACCCTGACCAGCAGCAAAGGCGAAGTTTCGCTCAGCGACTTTCGCGGCAAATTGGTGGTGTTGTATTTTGGCTACACCTTCTGCCCCGATATTTGCCCGGCGACATTAGCCAACATCGGTCAAGCCTTGCGCAACATGGGCAGCAAAGCCGAAGACGTGCAAGTGATTATGATTTCAGTGGACCCGGAACGCGACACGCCCGAAAAACTGGAAGAATATGTGGCGCACTTTTACCCAACCTTTATCGGCGTCACCGGCACGCAAGAACAGCTGGAGGAAGTCGCCTCGCTGTACGGCATTTTTTATCAAAAGACGCAGGGCAGCGATGCCACCAACTATTTGATTGACCACACCGCCACCACGCTGGTCATTGACCGCGAAGGCTACCTCAAACTGGTCTTCCCCTTCGGCGTGACCATTGACCAAATTCAAAGCGACTTGACCTACATGCTTCGGTAAGAATCCGCGCGCGCGGTTTTCTCGCAATACATTTTATTCAAAGGAGAATGAATATGTCGAAGAAAGAGAAAGACAACGATGAGTTCCGCCCGACCGGCACTCTTGCCATTTTGGCAATCTTTGTCGTGACACTCATCGCAATTTGGGCGACCATCTACATGATTCTGGTTGGAAGAGGAGGCACGCTATGAGCGCTGAAAAAATGCACATTGACCCCTATGAGCGCGGCTGGATAATCTTCAGCATTATTTTGATTGTATTATTTGCGGCGGCAGTCGCATTTGCCGCTTTTGGGTTGGGCATTCAAGTGCCCGCGCCCGAACAGCGCGTGGACCCGCGCACTGTTGCCACCGACCCAAGCAGCCCTTGGGCAAACCCGGGGTTGAAAGAAGTTTCGCCCGGAAAATATAACGCCTACATCCTTGCGCGCGCCGTGCCGCAATGGGAATATCTTCCCAAAGAAATCACGGTCCCCGTCGGCGCCAAAGTCACGTTCTACGTCACCTCCGCCGACGTGCAGCACGGATTCAAAATTCAAAACACCAACGCCAACTTCCAGGTTGTTCCTGGACAGGTTTCCAAACTGACAATTGAATTCAAGGAAGCAGGCACATACACCTATATTTGTACCGAATACTGCGGAAGCGGTCATGCCGTGATGTATGGCGCAGTGATTGTAAAGTAGAGGAACTATGAAACAATATCAAGTACCTTCTGAAATCAAAAAACTGGTCGGCTGGAACATGCTGGCTGCCATCCTTGCGCTTGCTGTGGGAAGTTTATTTGGACCGCTGCAAGCCTTTGAACACGCAGGCTGGGATTTTTACCCCTACCTCAAACCGTTCATCAAATCCTACTATCAGGGTCTGACCGTTCACGGCGTTCTCAACGCGCTGGTGTGGACGACCTTCTTCATCGTCGGCTTTTTGACCTTCAACGTGGTCTTCGGTCTCAAACGCCCGCTCAAGAACTTCACGCTCAGCGTCGTGGCATTTTGGATGATGGTCGTCGGCGTGGTGACTGCGGCAATTCCTGTGCTGCTCAACGAAGCCACCGTGCTGTTCACCTTCTACCCGCCGCTTAAAGCGCACTGGGCGTTTTACCTCGGTTTGACGCTTGTGGTTGTAGGCAGCTGGGTTGCGGGGTTAAGCATGTTCCTCACTTATGCCGATTGGCGCAAAGAAAACCCCAATGAGCGCACGCCCTTCATTGCGTTTGCCAGCATTCTCACCATGGCGCTCTGGCAAATTTGTACGCTCGGCGTTGCGGTGGAAATCCTCACCATGCTGCTGCCGTGGTCGCTTGGTTTGATGGAAGCCGTGGACCCGCAGCTCGCCCGCACTTACTTCTGGTTCACCGGCCACCCGCTGGTGTACTTCTGGCTGCTGCCCGCGTACATCTCATGGTATGCCATGCTTCCCAAACAGGCAAGCGGCGGCAAAATGTTCAGCGATTCGCTTGCGCGCCTTGCCTTTTGGATTTTCCTCGTTCTCTCCACTCCGCTTGGCTTCCACCACCAATATGTGGACCCGGGCGTTCCCCCCGCGTGGAAGTTCATCCACTCCATTCTTACCTTTGGTGTGTTCTTCCCCTCCATGATGACCGCCTTCACCGTCATTGCTTCCATCGAAAGCGGAGCGCGCAAAAACGGCGCTAAAGGTCTCTTTGCATGGATTGGCAAACTCAACTGGTCAGACCCCTCAGTCGCCGCGCAATTGCTCGCGGGCATTCTGTTCTTCTTTGGCGGCATTGGCGGCTTGGCGAATGCTTCCTACAACGTCAACCTTGTGCTGCACAACACCGCCTTCATTCCCGGTCACTTTCACTTGACGGTTGCCACAGGCGTTACGCTTTCCTTCATGGGCATTTCGTACTGGCTGCTCCCCTACATCAGCGGAAAGAAACTCTGGCAGCCCAAGCTGGCAATTGCCCAAGCGTGGACATGGTTCGTCGGCATGATTATTTTCTCCAACTCCATGCACGTCGTTGGCTTGCTCGGCGCTCCCCGCCGCGTGCCGCTTGGCTTGGCGCCCTACGTCCCCGATGAATGGAAAAGCCGCCTCTTCCAAGTCGGCATTGGCGGCGCGATTCTCTTCATCAGCGGCGCGCTCTATCTCACCGTGATGCTCGCCACCGCGCTGAGCAAACAAAAGGTCGAAAGCGAAGTGGAAGTCCCCGTTGCGGAAGCCATGCAAGACCCGGCGCTTACCCCCGCGTGGCTCGACCGCTGGGCTCCGTGGCTGTACGGCTCGCTTGCGCTGATTATCATCGTGTACGGTCCGCAGCTCATTGACCAGATTGCAAACATCTCCCTCAACTCGCCCGGCTTCCGGGTTTGGTAAAACCATAACGCAAAAAGACATGA
>DAOTZP010000351.1:0-2470 GCA_034434265.1 Anaerolineales bacterium
ACGGAGAAATTCATTAAAAACCCTGCGCCCTCTGCGACTCGGCGGTTCAAAACAGGCAAAATCCTTCTTCTCTTTTGAAGGTGGCAACTTGCGTTAAATTATCGAAACCTTCTCGCGCCGCGATAATTCTCGCGCAGCCACTTGCGGTAGAGTCCGCTGCGCGGGTCGAAGGAGTTGTACGACGTTCCCCAATCCGTGCCGTTGGAGTGGATGAACAAATCGCCGCCGAGCGAAATACCCACATGACTGATTCCCACCCCGTCTTCATCCTCCTCGCCAAAGAAGACCAAATCGCCGGGCGCGGGGTTTTCCACCGCTTCGCCGCTTTCAAATTGCTGGTCGGCATCGCGTGGAATGTTCACGCCCATAAAGGCGTAAAAGGTCCCCGCCAGACCGGAGCAATCAAACCCGTAGGGTGTGCGTCCACCCCACAGGTACGGCACGCCTGCAAAGCGCGCAATCAAATCCAACGTTTGCGCGATTCCTTTTTCATCGGCTTTGGGACGATGAGCCAGCGCAATGACATCCTCACTGCGGATGTTCCACCTGCGCCCATCCGGCAACTGGATGGAAGCCGCCGCGCCTTTTTCTTCGGTGATGTGAATCAGCGTGGCAAACGGAATCTTGTGGGCGGGCTTTTCCTGCTCATCCCAAACCTCCGCCAGCCCAGAGGAAACAATCGCGTTGCATTTGCTTTGATACTCCTTCACATCGCTTTCGGAACACACATGCAGCGAATTGGAATGCGCCCAGCCCGCGTAGCCGTCATGCTCCAAGCGGATGTATGACCAATCGCCCTGCGACTCAATCACACGCGCCACTTCGCCCATGCGGGCTTGACTCACCCGTTCCGCCAAAATGGACGGCTTGCGGCGTAAATCTTCCACCGGACGATTCATCAACGCCCACGGGGTTTCTTTTGTAATCAACACCTTCAACCTATTTTCAGCAGGCGAATGCGGAAGCAAAGATAACACTTCGGCTTGCATGTCTTCGTTGAGGACAGTTCCACTCAATACATTGTCGGCGCTTAAGCGCGGGTCGAAGACTCCCACGCGCGAGTCGGGGTGGTGAATCAGCCCGTGACGGTAGAGCGTTTCGCTCACGTCCGTTCCGCGCCGCGCAAGAAAATCCGTCACGCGCTTTATCCATTCGTCCAAAATATCATCGTGAACGTTGTGACCAATCCCTTTTGGAATCCACAACTCGGCAGCGGGAATGTGACGCGCAATGAATTGCCCGTGCTTGTTTTCCGCGTTCACTCTATCCGTCTCGCCTTGAATGACGAGCGCGGGCAATTTGACCTTTGCCAAATCTTCGGGCGTATAGTTTGACTCGCGGATGATTTCATCCACCGTCATTTTGACGAGTTTGCGCCAGTAGTCTTTTCCCAGCGGCGCGTGCAGGGTTTCCATTTCTTCCTTCCACAATGGTTGATTTTTTTCGATGTTTTCGGGGTCAAAGATGGGCGGTTCTTTAATCACAAGGTCGGGGCTGACCCATGCGTTTGCCGCCTGAGGAACGCAGGTTTGAATCACCTCCGGGTGTTCGAGCAGAGTCACCAACGCGACGTTGCCGCCATTGCTGTGACCGATGACATGCGCGCGTTCAAACCCCAATGCGCGAATGACGGCTGCCACATCCGCCGCGAGTTCCTTGAACGAGTAACTCATGTTCGGGTTGGCGGACTGCCCATGTCCGCGGCAATCGGGGACAATAACAAAATACGATTCGGCAAGCAGCGGGGCAACTTTGTTCCAGCACGAGTATCCCGTTTGCGTTGAGCCGTGAATTAAATAAATGGGCGCATGACCTTCGCGGCGTTTGCCGTAGGTTTGATAAAAAATTTCCGCGCCGTTGATGGTAATGAAAGGCATAGCAATCTCCCGCAGCGCGAGATTAATCCCGCGGCACAAATCATCCCGCCAGCGCCAGCAAAGTCCTGAACGCAAAATAAATCGTCACCATATCATCGCCGATGTATTGCACTCTGCGGTCCTGCATCCGCACCGCGCCGGGCATTATCATGGCTTTGTCTGCCATGTCCGATTGAACAAATTCCAAGACCATTGTAACCGGCGCTTTGACTTTGAAGGGCTTGGGCGCTTTGTTTTTGGCAAGTTTTTTCATCGCGCGTTTTGCCGCGTCTTCAATAAGTTTGGCAGTGACGGCGGGCGGGTAACACTCGGCTGCCATGCGCCCGACGGCTTTCTTCACAATGGCGGTTTCAACGGCGTGTCCAAAGGTCTGCTGCGCTTCGGCGCACACGGTTTGGTCTCCGCTGACCATAATGACCGGCACGTTGAAATGTCCACACACGCCGCCGTTCAACGCGGCTTCGCCGAACAACCTGCCGTTTATCCATACATTGGAAACGCGCTCATCCGACCAAGTGTGGTCGAGGATGGCATCCTTTGCTCCCATGCGGGCATGATAGCCGACGAAGAAGACCGCGTCCACGCCCTGGTCC
>DAOTZP010000352.1:0-5426 GCA_034434265.1 Anaerolineales bacterium
TTTCATTCAGCACACTCGGCTTGACGGGGCTTCCGCAACGCTACCCCAACGCAAATATAAGCGTTGGAATTGTGCAGGCATTGGGCGGCATTGAATCGATTCGCAGCATTCACCACGCTGCCGCCATTGTCATGATGTTCGGCACTGCATGGCATTTATTGGTCATGGGATACAGCGTTTTTGTGCTGCATGACAAAATGTCCATGCTGCCTTCCCTGCAAGACGTGAAAGACGGCATACAAGCGCTTCTTTACAATATCGGATTCGCAAAAGAATACCCCAAAATGGGGCGCTATACCTTTGAAGAAAAAATGGAATACTGGGCGTTTGTTTGGGGAGCGGCTGTTATGGGCGCAACCGGTTTCATGATGTGGAATCCCATTACCACGACAAAATATTTGCCCGGCGAATTTGTCCCCGCCGCCAAAGCCGCGCACGGAGGCGAAGCCGTCCTCGCGGTGCTTGCCATCATCGTCTGGCACATGTATGGCGTCCACATCAAACGCTTTAACAAGTCCATGTTCACCGGCAAAATGACCGAAGAAGAAATGCGGCATGAACACCCGTTGGAGTTGGAAGAAATCGAATCCGGACGCGCGCATCACCGCCCGTCTCCCGCCGTCATTCGCAAACGGCAGATGATTTACTTCCCCATCGCGGCTGTGCTTACCCTCGGCATGTTGGCTGGCATCTTTGGCTTTATCAACGCCGAAGAGACCGCGCTCACCACCATTGACCCGCTGACCGAAACCGAAATTTACGTTCCGCAGCAAACCCCGCAGCCATAAACTTTCAACCCCAAATGCCAGCGCGGGAAGTTCCTCCTTTTAAGCGGTCATCAAATCATCCACCGCGTTTGCCAGCTCGCGCAGGTTGCCAACCTTCATCACCGCGTCACAAAACGGCGCGTACTTTGGCATGTCGCTGTCGCCGTGCCACATGCGCGCAGGTTCAGGATTCAGCCAAAGGGTGCGGACGGCGCGGCGCGTCATCGCGGAAAAAATATCCAAGCGCGGGTCGTTAAAGTTATTGCGCCCGTCGCCCACCATAATCAACGTCGTGCCGCTGTTAAGCGTATCCATATATTCATCATTGAAATTTTGCAAAGCCCAGCCAAGGTCGGTGTTGTAATGCCCGCTGGGCATACGCTGCAAAACCGAACGAATCGCCTCGTCGGCATTTGCGCCGTTGAAATCCTCCGAAATGGATTCCAAATGGTCAATGAACGCAAACGCATGTGTCTTGCGGACCTGCCCTTGCAGCGCAAACAAAAAACTCAACATCAACTCGGAACAAAACCGCATGGACGTGCTGACATCGCAAATGACGACAATCTTCGGCTTGCGCACTTTATCCCTGTGCTTGATTTCCATTGGGACGCCGTGATATTTCAAATTGGCGCGGATGGTTGTCTTCGGGTCGAGTTGCCCGCTCTTGGCGCGTTTTTGACGCAGGGCAATCCTTGTGCGCAGCGCGGCGGCGAGACGTTTCACCTCACGCTGCAAAATCTTTTTATCGGTATCCGAAAGCGCCTGAAACGGGCGG
Source organism: Anaerolineales bacterium (assembly GCA_034434265.1). Lineage (GTDB taxonomy): Bacteria > Chloroflexota > Anaerolineae > Anaerolineales > Villigracilaceae > Villigracilis. The sequence goes on from DAOTZP010000352.1 coordinate 1,546, forward strand.
TTTATCAAATCGTCCACATTCTCCCCGCGCGGACGCTCACTCATATTTTCCGCAATCCGCTGCCCCGCAAATTGTTCAATTTGTTGCTGCATGGCGTCCATGTTCTGCTGAATCATTTCGCGCATTTGCTCGATTCGCTCGCGGTTCATTCCCATTTGCGCCAGTTGCGCCATCAGTTCGCGCATTGCCTCGCGGACTTCGGGGAAGGCAAGCGCGCGCATCATCCGCTGCGCCATCCAGTTTTGATATTGCAAATTCTCCATCTGATTCAATCCCACCATCTGCGCCAGCGATTCAAGTTCCGGCTTGGTTAAAGGCTCGCCGTTCATCAAGCGTTCCATGCGCTGGCGCAAATTTTCGGAAAACTGTCTTAACGCTTCGGCAAGCATTTGCGCCTCTTCGGGCGTTAAATCTTCCATCGGATTGCCGCCCATCATCGGCGGCTGCCCTGAGCCAAAAAACAGCGGAAATAATTTATCAAAGGTCGGAATATCTTTTACATTCTTAATCAGCGTGGCGCGCAAAGACAGGCGAAACTGCTCGCGGTCTTGAATCCCCATCAGGTCCACTGCGGCAAACGCCTCCGCGGATTCAGCCAGCGAAACGCGCGCGCCGCTGGCTCGCAAAGCGGAAATTAACTGCAAGATTCGGGTTTCCATAGATTACATCAATTCCCGGAAAATCTTCCCATCTCATCCGGTCTTTGGCGCGGATTGTTGGATATTTGCCGTTTGGCTTTTTGCAAATCCGCTTCGTGTTTGAGCAAAACAGAGAGCGTGTCTTCCAGCACGGTTTTATCCAAATTATCGGCGTTCAACGCCAGCAGCGCGTTTGCCCAATCCAGCGTTTCGCTGATGGACGGGGATTTTCGCATATCGGCTTTTCGCAGCCGCTGCACAAATTCCACCGCCTGCTGCGCCAATTTGGGATTCAAGTTTGGCACTTTCAAGCGCACTACGGCAAGTTCCTCTTCCAGCGTTGGATAATCAATGAACAAATACAGGCAGCAGCGTTTCAACGCTTCGGAAAGTTCGCGGGTGTTGTTGGATGTAAGAATCACAAAGGGTTTGTGCTTTGCCGCCAGCGTTCCCAGTTCGGGGACGGAAACTTGAAAATCGCTCAACACTTCCAGCAGAAAGGCTTCAAATTCCGCGTCGGCACGGTCAATTTCGTCAATCAGCAAAACAACGGGCTGTTCGCTCAAAATCGCCTTAAGCAGCGGGCGTTGAAGCAAAAAACGTTTCGAAAAGAAAACATCCTCCTCTTTGGCGAGCCTGTCTGCGGCTTCGGTCAAAGATTCCGCTTTGCCGAGCGTGTCATTCAACTTGTCGCGCAGCAGCTGGGTATAAAGCAACTGTTTGGAATATTCCCACTCGTACAAGGCTTTGGATTCATCCAAGCCTTCATAGCATTGCAGGCGAATCAACCCGCGCCCTGTCGCGCGGGCAATCGCTTTTGCCAGCTCGGTCTTGCCCACCCCCGCAGGACCTTCTGCAAGAAGCGGCTTTTCCAGTTTTTGCGAAAGATAAACCAGCGTGGCAATTTCGCTGGAAGCAATATAATTTTGCTTGGAAAGTTCGGCTTTTACAGAATCGGTTGAATCAAAAAGAGAAGTCATGGCTCACCTGCAAGGACGGAATAAGCGGCTGAAATAACTTATTATACTGATGTTTGCTGATGGGTGTTTCTTTCGGCGCAACTATTATGAATTTTGCATTTTTGCGCATGGCGCATGTGTGCTATACTTTCGCACTTAATATACAGCGCTTCCAGAGGAAAACCCCATGGACCTATTCCGACTCACTCAGGATACGATTGGCTACATTTCGCTTTTGATATTTTTATGGACCATTGCCGTTTATTTTTTAAGCATACGTCATAAATCAACGGCAACCTGGTTGTTTGGTCTGTTTTTCGCGCTCATAGGGGTTGGTTTTATTTTCCTCACTCTTAATTATCTGCTGCTGGTCGCATGGCGCGGAAATTTGGCGCTGGCGCTTTGGCTGGCTATTCTCTACGCACATATTCCGCTTTTGCAAATTCCCTATCGGTTTCCCCGCGCCATTTGGAAAACTGAACGCAATATCGTATGGTGGTTCACCGTTCTCAGCGCGGTTGGATTTACCATACATTTTTTTTACGCCCTGTTCACCGCAGAAGACCCGACAAAGGCTTTCAACACGCCGCTCGCTTTGCTCATCATGGGATTGGAAATTCACTGGCTCATCATCACCTTGTTTCGCGCCAGCGCCCGCCTTTCCTTGGAGGCAAGCCAAACAAGCGGATTTTTCAAAGGGCTGAAATTTATCTTTTCCACGCAAGGACACGAAGCGCGCTTCATGCGCAACTTTGCCTTGACCATGTTCATGCCCATCCTCATTCTGGGCGCGCGCGGGCTGGTATTGGCAAATTTGCTTTCAGAGTCGCAATTTACCTACGTTTCCCATCTGGTTTTTATTTTATTCCTCCTAACTTTCGCGCTTTTATACATTAATGTTTCGCCGGACCGAACGTCATTTATGGCAAAGGTGGTGGGAATTACGCTTGCCTTAATTTCTGCGGTGATGGGCGGCATGGTAACAATCATTATGCCCGTCACAGAATCATACTACGACGGATTGCGGCTTGCCGAAGCCAGAACCGCCGTTCATGCAATCACCGATAACAATCCTGAAATCATGCCCGATAATATTGCGTATGTTGGATTGCGCCCGCCCACGGACCCGCTGGGCGTTGAACAAATGGAAATTCTCCATCAAAAATCAGGGGTGGAAATTTCCCCGCTTAAAAATACATACATGGATGCGATAACTTCAAATCTGGAAACGAGACGCTACCGTTCCAACGAACCCGGCAAGTACATGGAAAAATATGTAACGTATGCGCTGGAAGATAAAGGCGCAATTTACGAGGTCGGGTTTCATTATCAGGAATATCTTGACTTTACGCAGCCGGTTGCGCGCGGTTTGCTAATCACAGTCGTCATTGCCCAGTTATTTGTTGTTTTCGCCTTCCCCTTCATGTTCCGCGCAAGTTTAATTAACCCGCTGTACGCATTGCTTCGCGGCGTAAAACAAGTGGAAGAAGGGAATTTGAACATTGAACTGCCTGTGAAATTTTCGGATGAAATCGGCTCGCTCACCCGTTCCTTCAATGACATGACCGCTTCCCTTGCCAAAGCCGCGCAGATTCAAGATGAATATGAGCGCTCGCTTGAAACCAAAGTGGCTGAACGAACACACCAATTGGAACAGGCGCGCGACGCGGCAGAAGCAGCCAACCGCGCCAAAAGCGTCTTCCTTGCCAGCATGAGTCACGAAATTCGTACGCCAATGAACGCCGTGATGGGCATGAGCAGCCTGCTTTTGGATACCAACCTGAATGAAGAACAACGCGAATATGCGGAAACCATCCGCTCCAGCAGCGACTCCTTGCTTACCATCATAAACGACATCCTCGACTTTTCAAAAATTGAAGCAGGCAAACTCGATTTGGAATACCAGCCATTTGACGTGCGCGAATGCGTCGAAAGCGCGCTTGATTTGGCGCTGCCCGCTTCAAACGCAAAAGGGCTGGAAATCGCCTACTACATTGAGCCGCAAGCGCCGCAATTTATTTACGGCGACGTCACCCGGCTGCGCCAAATTCTTGTAAATTTATTAAGCAACGCCGTAAAGTTTACGGAAAAAGGGGAAGTGGTCGTGGAGGCAAAAGCGCAATCCTCCTTTTTGCATTTTTCTGTGCGCGATACGGGAATCGGCATTCCCAAAGACCGCATGGAAAGATTATTCAAATCCTTTTCGCAAGTCGATTCTTCCACCACGCGGAAATACGGCGGCACAGGTCTTGGGCTGGCAATTAGCAAGCGGCTTTCTGAATTA
>DAOTZP010000353.1:0-5694 GCA_034434265.1 Anaerolineales bacterium
ACGGAGAAATTCATTAAAAACTCTGCGCCCTCTGCACATCGGCGGTTCAAAACAGGCAAAATCCTTCTTCCCTTTTGAAGGCGGCAACTTGCGTTAATTGAATATTGGACTTACGCAAAACCATGACTGTTTCGGTCATTGACTGCGGCAATCTGCGGTCAAATTTCGGGAGTTTTACGCAAGCGCTGAAGGAGAGACGAAAGATGTTAAAAAAATTACGCGAACCGGTTAACAGCCTCACCCATTGGGGGGGCGCAATACTGGCTTTAATAGGTTTGGTCATTCTGCTCATCATTGGCTGGGATACGCCCGCCAAAATTATTTCACTGGCGTTATATGGCGTCAGTCTGATTTTTATGTTTTCGGCAAGCGCCACATATCACATGGTGCAAGTAAAAGACAAGGCGCTGGAAATTTTCCGCAAGGTTGACCACGCGGCGATTTATTTCTTAATTGCGGGGACGTACACGCCTTTCTGCGTGAACGCCTTTGACGGCTTTTGGAAATGGGGGATGTTGAGCATCATCTGGTCGCTGGCAATCATCGGCATCATTGTAAAGATTTTCATCATCCGCGCGCCGCGTTGGGTGAATGCGGGGATTTATCTCATCATGGGCTGGCTGAGCGTTGCCGCCGCAGGAGAAATGCTCACCGCTCTGCCCGCCTGGGTGTTTACATGGATGTTGATTGGCGGAGTGATTTACACGCTTGGCGCGATTGTTTACATGACAAAAATTTTCAACTTCAAACCCGGCGTTTTTGGCTTTCATGAAGTTTGGCATATTTTTGTGCTGCTTGCGGCAGCGGCGCATTTTATTGCCGTGATGGGTATTGCGATTAAGTCGTAACGCCGTATCCAATCGCCCGCAAAAAATTAACCGTCATACGCCCTGTGGCGCCCCAAACAATTTCGCCATCGTAAGGCTGGTAAACGACAACGGAAAGGTTTGGGCTGCGTGCAAACTCCCAAAAGTTGCGGCGGTCTGCCAGCCAAAGCAGCGGAACGGTAAACACGCGCGCCACTTCAAAGCCCGAAATTTTGAAAGCATAAGGGAATGGAATTTCACCGACGACGGGCGTAACGCGAAAGTGACTGATGGTAATCATCGGGTGCAGCCGCCCCAAAACGCGGACGTGGCTGGGTTGAAGCCCAATCTCTTCTTCGGCTTCGCGCAGGGCGGTTTGTTCGGGGGTGGTTTCGCCTTCGTCACATGCGCCGCCGGGGAAGGAGACCTGCCCTTTGTGAGATTCGACCCGGTCCGTTCGGCGGGTGAATAAAACATGCCATTCGCCGCCGCACCGCATGAGGGGAATCAAAACCGCGGCGCATTTGAGCGCCAAATCCGGGTTGTGCGGAATCTCGGCGTAGCCGTCTGAATCCGCGCCGCGTTGATAGGAGTCCTGTAATCGCTGCGAAATCATTTCGGCGGTGAGGTTATTCATGGTCTTGTATGCTGACTTGGTTTTGCAGTTCGCTTCCGCGCGGGTCGGTGGCGGGTTCAATGCGGCGCGCAAACAGCAAAAAGCCGGTGTGCGCCACCATGCGGTCCACAGGGCGAAGATGCGAAGGAACGGTTTTGTAGTAGCGCAGCAAAATTTCGCACACTTCAACGAATGCAAAATGATTGCGGCGCAGCGTGACCAGCATGGTTTCAACTTGATTGAGCGTGGGAATGATGGAGGCGAAAAACCCGCCGGGCTTGAGCGCGGCGCGGACTTGCGGAATGTACTCATAAGAATTTTGCGCGTCAAGAAAGAACGCGTCCGCTTCGGTTTCGTCGAATCCTTCGCGGATGTCGCGCAGTTTGAATTCAACGCGCGATTGCAAGCCAACGCGCGTAACGTTCTTCCGCGCGAGGTTTTGCACGTCGGGCTTTATTTCGTAGGAAATGACTTTGCCCGTCTCGCCGACGGCGGAGGCAAAGGCAATGGTCATCGAGCCGGAGCCTGTGCCTGCTTCGAGAATTGTTTGTCCGGGCGCGATACCCATATTAACGAGAATATAGCCAATGTCTTTGGGGTACAAAATTTGCGTGGTGCGCGGCAGTTCGTTGAGAATATCGGCGAGCGAAGGCTGCAACAAAAAGAACGGCGCGCCGGTGTGACTGAATACCTGCGTTCCCCAAGGGACGCCGATTAAGTCATCATGTTTTAGCACGCCGCGATGCGATTGGATTTCCGCGCCTTCGGCAAGGGTGAAAATAAAATGTTTGTGATTCATGCCGACCAGTTGGGCAATATCGCCCGCGCGGGCGTGGGATGAATAAACCATAAATAACGTTACTCCAATTTTTTTAATGTGATTCAACAGGAACAGGGCGGGTGAGAACGCGGTTTGCGTACATCAGAACAAGCAACATGCCAATGCCAAGCGTGACCATTCCGCCGATTGCCGCGGGGATAATGGAAAAGACCCAATCGGCTTTTCCAATGGCAAAGCCAATGGTGGAAAGCCCGGCGCCGAGCGCGCACGCATTCCAGATGCCATGAATGAGTACGGCGGCAATGTAGGCGGCGAATCCGCGCAGGAATTTCTTTTGACGGAAGGCGGTCACCATTCCCCAGCCGACCAAACCCGAAGCGGTGATGTGCAGCAGGGTTGTGCCAGCCCGCACGCTGACGATGACTCCCCAGGTGGCGCTTGCATCCGCGCTGGCGTTGAGGCTTTCAAGCAGGGCAAAAGCCGCCCCGCTAATTAAGCCAAGCGCGAATCCTTGAGCGGGGAGTTCGATGTTTTTGACAAAGAACAAAAGGGCAAGCGGTTTAAGCAGTTCTTCAATCAACGGAACAAAAACCGCAACAAAAAGAATCACGGGAATCATGACGGCTGGCTGCAACAAATAAGGCGCGACGAGCTGCAAAATTGCTTCGGGGTTTGTTTCAATTTGAAGCATTTCGTGCAGGTTGAGGACTTGCCGCAAAAGTTCGGGCTGCATGGCAAGGTAAATACCGGCAAGGATGAGAAAAAACAAAAGCAGCGCGCCTTCCAAAAGAAGCATTAAAAACGGGCTGAGGGTTAACCCCAAACCGAGAATGGAAAAGGTCCGCCAGCGGGAGCTCCACGCGATATTTCGGCTGCCCACGCCAACCAGCAGCCAGACGGGCAGGATGATGACGGGAAGGGTCAAAAATGGCAGGGTGAGCGCGGAAAGCCAGAGAATTTCGCGCGTGGAGATGAGCGCGCCAATTACGATGAAGATAAAAACCAGAAACAGGAAAATGGGAATTTGCCAAGATGAAAAGGGAAAACCAAAGGAAACGTCCGCGCCGGATGTTTCAAATGCTTTTTGCCCAACGAACCACGCGCAAACAGAAACCAAAATTGCAGTGAAGGCATACACTGTTACGCTGATAAAGTCCGAGGCGGAGGTTAGTTCGCCGCGTGAAGCATCAATAAAAATGGAAACCATCAAAATCAACGAGATAAAAAATAACGCCAGCGCGCTTAATGCAAGCAGGAGCGTAATCAAAAACGCGGGCAGGTGAAATTTTGTCTGCGTCATTTGACCTCAATTTCGATGGTGAGGATGGCATCGCCAGCGGGTAAAAGCCCGCCCTGCGAAGCATCGCGCGGGGTGAGTTGTTCGGCGACATCCAGCCCGCTTAAAACCTGACCAAAAATTGTGTATCCGCCGTCGAGCTGGGGCGCGGGCGCAAAGGTGATGAAGAATTGGCTGCCGTTTGTGTCAGGTCCGGAATTTGCCATGCCCACCATTCCCGGGCGGTCAAATTTCAGTTCGGTAATTTCATCTTTGAAAAAGTAGCCCGGGTTACCCCTGCCTGTTCCGCTGGGGTCGCCTGCCTGCGCCACAAAGCCGGGAATGACGCGGTGAAAGGTGACGCCGTCGTACCATTTTTGACGCGCAAGAAAGACAAACGAGTTCACTGCAAGCGGGGCTTTATCGGGAAAGAGTTGAATGACAATATCGCCCTTTTCGGTTTTAATGGTGGCGATGTATTGTCGCCCGCGTTCTATATCAAACGGCGGACATTCGGTAAATTGTTTTTGACCGAGTGCAATCAAATCCACCATGGCGGCGAGATTTTGCTCATCCAAAATGTAGGATTGCTGCAACTGTCCGTTGAGCAAAACCAGCGGCACGGCGGGAATGTTAAGTTTGCCGACCGTTTCCATGATGGACATGAGCCGCGTGGTTGTCTTGGGGTCATCCATTGCGGCTTTGAGTTGAACGGGGTCAATGCCGGTTTGCGCGGATTCTTTAATGACCCAGTTGTTAAATTCATCAGGGGACAATTTATCCCATGCGGGATAGGTGACAAATAAAAAGTCGTACATCGTCCAAAATTTTCCCTGCTCGTTGGCGGCGAGCGCGGCGATGATGGCTTTGTCCGATTTGTCGAGCGAGGCGACCCAAACAGGACGAAAGACAAAACGCAAGTTGGTTCGGTTTTTCATCAAACGCGCCACCACGCCCGCCATGGCGCGGCAGCTGTTTGATTGGAAGTCACAATATTCAACGAGGGTCACGGGCGCATCGGCGGGACCGAAGGAAAAGTCGGCGGCGGTGACGGGAGGAAAGTAGGAGGAGGAACTCGGCGCGAGAGTCGGCTCGGCAGTGAGGACGGTGCATGAATCCGCGTAGGCGAGCGGGTCAAAGGTCGGCGAGGCGGCTGGCACAATCGGCAGCGGGGAATCATCCTCTGTGGCGCACGCGCTCATGGTCAATGAGAGAAAGAGAAAAAAGAAAAGAAGTGAAATTTTTTTCATGGAATGTGGCACATTACGGGTTAATGAATCGCCGCCTGCAAGTCTTCAAAACTGGTCATCCATGCAATGGTTTTGATAAATTCGGCGAGCGAGCCGCTTTGCACGCGCAAGGCGCGCACGGCGGGACCAACGGGGTCTTGCCCAGCCGCGCCAACGGGCGAATCGGCATACGCGCCGTGAAAGGCAAAATAGGCTTGATTGATTTTTCGCAGCAAATAACCGTTTTGCAAAAAGATGAGTCGGCGCGCTTCCATGTACCTTTCGGCTTCTTCAATTTTTCCTTCGGCGAGCATTGCGTCCACATTCACGCGGGTTTCGTGCATGGCGGCGCGAAAGTCAAACGGCTCATTTTCAAACGGGCGGTTGAACGGGAGTGAAATTAACCCTTGGGGTTTTGCGGCGGCGGGCATCAGTTCGGGATAATATCGCTGAATGACCAGCGCGCCAATTTCATCACCGGCAATGGAAGCGGCGGTTTCGTTCATGGTACGCAGTTCGGGGGTTTTTGTGTATAGCAGTCCAAGCGGGCGGAGCGTCAGGTAGTTGTGAATCCATTCATGCGCGATGACCGTCACCTGCCAGTTCAAATTTGTGCTGCGCATGACCATTGTGGGGTACACGCCCACGCCGCCAATTTGCACAACCAGAGAGGAAACATTCAAGCCCGCATCCACTTGGGATTCAAGCGCGGCTTGCTCGTCCACCGTCAAGCCGGTTTGCAGGGAAATATTTGCGGTTTGTTCGATTCGCTCGCGGGGCGAGACAATCAACGCGAGTGGCAGCGGGGTGGCATGATACCAAACGCTGGGAATCGGCTGCCCGGCGGCGGTCAGGTTTTCATCCACTAAAACCGAAGTGACTTGCGCTTGCAGGACAGCTTCGGCAAGCGGGGCGATGGCGTCGTGGCGGGCTTGCATCCCGTTCAATTCCGCGCGGACTTTTTCCGAAGCGGCGGGTTTATCGGG
>DAOTZP010000354.1:0-18961 GCA_034434265.1 Anaerolineales bacterium
CGTGCTGCTCGCCGCCGACCGTCACCGCCGCGCGCAAAAGCCCGATGCAAGATATTACGCGCTGGTTGCCTTGCTGCTTTCCACTGGAATTAAAAAAAGCGAATGTCTTGGCATCCATCTCAATCACATTGACTTGACAGCCAAAAACGGACCGTATCTTTTTGTGCGCTATGCCAGTCCCGCCAACCGCTACAAGGAACGCAAAATTGACTTGGACGAGGAATGGGTTGCAGCATACAAGGAATATTTGGCGCAATACAACCCGGTGGATAAAGCCTTTCCTTGGTCACAGCGGCGGCTGGAATATTTGCTCGAAGACATCGGCGAAGAGGCGGGGCTGACCAAACACCTCTCCTTCGACATGTGCCGCTGGACGTGCGCCCTGCGCGACTATCAGGCAGGCATGGAAGCGGATAAAGTGCGCGAGAAACTCGGCGTTTCAAAAATTCAATGGCGCGAGTTGTTTATCAAACTTCGCAAACTGAACGGCGAAATCAAATAACTTCAACAAACATCACTCACCCCGAACTTAAGGCTTCGCGGGTGAATTTATTTTTAAGGCGGCTGACCGGCTCATGGAGAGTCAAAGGTTATAATTTCAAATCATACACAGGAGAATATCTCATGCCTCAAATCAAAGCCATCAATCACGTTGCCGTCGTCGTGGATAACATGGAACAGTCGCTCGCCTTTTGGCGCGACGCGCTGGGAATCAAACTTCACGAGCTGCGCGACGTCCCCGCTGAAAAATCGCAGGTCGCCTTTTTGCCCCTCGCGGGCGCGGAAGTGGAACTGGTGATGCCCACCACCGACGATTCGGGCATTGCCAAATACCTCGCCAAGCGCGGACCGGGGATGCACCATCTCTGCCTTGAAGTGGACGACATCGAAGGGATGATGAAACAGTTGAAGGAAAAGAACATCCGCCTCATCAACGAAGAACCGCGCGCGGGCGCGGACGGGAAGAAGTACGCCTTCATCCATCCCGAATCCACCGGCGGGGTGTTGGTGGAGTTGTATCAGTTGTAATAATAAAAAAGACCCGACAGGTTTCCAAAAACCTGTCGGGTCTCTCTGTTGAATGTCAAACATCGAATCCATTCTCGCAAACTCATGCGCTCTTGTCCAAGACCGCCCGCTGATTGTCGGTGTCTCCGGCGGCGCGGACAGCTTGTGTTTAATGGATATTCTGCGCGAGGCGGGATACAACGTCATCGTCGCGCATTTCGACCATCAACTGCGCGAAGAGTCCGCGCAAGACGCGGCGCATGTAAAAAGCATTTGCGAAACATTTTCGCTGGAATGCGTCGTTGAATCTGCGGACGTCCGCGCGTATGCCAAAGAGAAAAAACGTTCCATCGAAGAAGCCGCGCGGGAGTTGCGTTACCGCTTTCTCTTCCAACTCGCGCGCGAAAAAAACGCGCAAGCCGTCGCCGTCGGTCACACGGCGGACGACCAGATTGAAACCGTCCTCATGCACATCCTTCGCGGCAGCGGACTCAACGGGCTGAAAGGAATGTCTTATCGAACGGTTATTGAAACCTTTGACAAAAACATTCCGCTTGCGCGACCATTATTGGAGATAAGCCGCGCGGAAACCGTCGCCTATTGCGCCGCGCGTCATCTTGATTTTCTTCACGACGCGAGCAACGATTCGCTCGAATACAAGCGCAACCGAATCCGCCACGAGTTGATTCCGCTGCTGGAAACGTTCAACCCGCAGATTAAATCCGCGCTGATGCGGCTCTCGCAAAACGCAAGGGACGATTTGCAAATTTTGGATTCTCTGGAAGATTCCCTGTGGCGGGATTGCGCGACTCTGGCGGACGGATTCGTCGCCCTCGACCTGACCCGGCTGGCAAACAGCGCGGATGCGACTCACCGCAGGCTGATTCGCCGCGCCATGCGGACTCTCATCCCCGATATTGACGTGACGCATGAAACGCTGATGCGGGCAACAGACTTAACACAAAGACGCGAAGGCGCAAAGATGGATTTACAGTCAGGGTTATATGGTTTGCGCGAGGGGAATCAAGTTTATATCGCCACAAAAGACGCGGACTTGCCGCTGCATTTATTTCCGCAACTTAATGTCATTGCGAGGAGCGACAGCGACGAAGCAATCTCTGACCCAAGCGGGAGATTGCTTCGCTTTTCTCGCAATGACATGCCTGCCAAAGTTGAACTGGCAAACGGCTGGAAATTAACGCTCGAAGTCACAGAGCATTTTCGGGCGGAGGAAATCTTCGCCAACGAGAATCGTTTCGAGGCGTGGTTCGACGCGGACGCGCTGGCGGGGCAATCGCTCCACTTAAGGAATCCGCGCGCGGGGGATAAAATCCGCCCGCTGGGGCTGAACGGGCGTTCGCAAAAATTATCGGATTTGTTCGTGAATGAAAAAATCCCGCGCCGGGCGCGGGAGGATTGGGTCTTGCTATGTATGGGGGATGAGATTCTTTGGGTTGCGGGGCTTCGCGCGTCACACCTTTGCCGCGTGACGGAGAAAACCACGCGCGTGATTCATGCCGTTGTGGGACAGGCTTTTGAAAATTAAAGAGAGCGTTTGAAAACTGTCATTTCAACGAGCCTTGTCTCGAAGGGTATGATTTGATTGGGTAAAGATTTCTCACCGCCTTCGGCGGTTCGAAATGACAAACTTGGGATTTTGGCTTAAGTACTCTGAGGTGTCACCCTGAGCGCAGCGAAGGGTCTTTGAGGCAATTGTAAAGATTTCTCGCTGTCGCTCGAAATGACAATCTTAAGGAAAAAAACTTTCAAAGATTTTGTTTACGATGTTAAGCCTGTCCTACGGAATACACGCGCTGTCCGCATTTTTGAAACACGGAGACACAGAGTCACGGAGTTTTTTCTCTCAGTGTTTCCGTGACTCCGTGTTTTGCCTTGAATTTTGAGCGCCAATTGAGCCTCGATTCATTTGGACAGGCTTAAGCCTGTCCTACCGTGACGTCGTGAATCCATTTGCGCGACTGCACGCGCCATCCGCTGACAAAGGCTTTGGTAACTTCTTCCAGCATGACCATGAGGTAAACGTAATATACGGGCAGTTTGAACACAAACGCGCCGAGATACGCGGCGGGGACTCCGATGAGCCAGATGGAGGCGATTTCCATAAAAAGGGCAAAGCGCGTGTCGCCGCCCGCGCGCAGCGCGCCGATGAAGGTGGAAAAGTTAAACATGCGAATCCAGAGCGTGCAAGCCATCATCAACATCAACATGCGGACGTTGTGCGTTCCTTCGGGCGAAAGGTCGTACAGGCGGACGACGACTCCGCGCAGGGAGACGATGAGCGCGCCGACCAGCCACGCGGCAAGCACGCTGACGATGGTCACGCGGCGGACGGTTTCGTAGGCTTCCTCTTTTTTGCCCGCGCCGATGCGATTGCCGACCATCACCGCGCTTGCGTTGCCGAGTCCCATAAAGATGACGAAGGCAATTTCATCTATTGTGCCGTTGATGTTGACCGCCGCGACCGCGTCCGTGCTGATGCGCGCGTAGATGGCGTAATAGGTGGTGATGCCCAGCGACCAGAACATCTCATTCGCCAGCGCGGGCGAGGCGGTTTTTAACACGCGGAAGAAGAAGGCGAAATCAAAGCGGAAGAAGGTCAGCGGGTTCGCTGCAAGCGGGGTTTTTCGGACATACACGAGAATCAGCAGCAGGGCGAGTTCCAGAAACCAACCCAGCGCGGTGCTAACGGCTGCGCCTTTGACGCCCATCGGTTCAATGCCGCCCACGCCGAAGATAAGGAAGTAACCAAGCGCGGTTTTGAAGAGAACGGCAACAATCGTCACAATGACGGTTAATTTCACTTCGCGCACGCTGCGTAAAACGGAAATGTACGAGGTGGCTATCGCTACGGGGATGTAGGACCAGCCCACAATGGAGAGATATTCCGCGCCAATGGCAATGACGGCGGGGTCTTCGGAATAAAATCCCAGCGCTGTACGCGGCATCAAAATGGCGGCGAGGGAAAATAGCAATCCAAGCAAAGCGGAGACACTTAAACTCATGCCCAACACTTTGCGGATGGAGTCAAGGTCGCCCTTGCCCCAAAACTGCGCGGTGAAGATTGCCATGCCGCTGGTCAGCCCGAAGAGCATGATGACGAAGACGAAAAAGACTTGATTGGAGAGTCCCACCGCGGCGATGGACGTCTCGCCCAATTGACCAATCATCAGCACGTCAATCATGTTGAGAGAGGCGTTGATGAGTTGCTGAAAGGAAATCGGCAGGGCGATGGAGAATATTTCGCGGAAGAAGGATTTGTCTTTGAGGAAGGAGAACATGGGAGATTGGTAATTGGTGATTGGTGATTGGTAATTGGTAATTGGAGATTGGGGATTATTGCCAGATGAAGAGTTGCAGCCAGGTCACGCCGAGGAGGAGGGAAACGAGGGTGATGACAAAGCCCGATTGGGTGTATTCCCAAAAGGTGAGTTTGATTCCGCGCTTGGCGGCGGACTCGGCAACAATGAGGTTGGCGACCGAGCCGAGCAGGGTCAAGTTCCCTGCCAGCGTGGAGGCGGCGGCAAGCGTGAGCCAGCCCGCAGTGGGATTCGGCAGCGCGGTGACGGCGGGGCGCAGCAGCAGCACGGCGGGGACGTTGGAAACCAGATTGGAAAGAACGACCGAGATGGCGGAAAGTCCCAGCGCGCCTTTGTTGATGTACGGTTGCAGCGCGGCAAAGATTCCGTCTGTGAGATGATTGAGTTCAATCACGCCGGTCAGGATGAAGAGCGCGGCAAAAAAGACCAGCAGATTCCAATCCACTTCGTTCATCACTTTTTCGGGGTGGACGCGGCGGGTGAAGAGCAGGGCGCAGCCCGCAATGAAGGCGGCTTCGGCAATCGGCACGCCCAACACAAAAGCAATCAGCAAGCCTGACGTGACAAACAGACTTTTGTACAACAGCGGACGGAAGAGGCGCGGCTCCGGGATTTCGACGTGACCAAAACTCGCGGAGGAAAATTCCGCGCGGTAGAAGAGAATCAACACCAGCCAGATTCCAGCCATGCCGAGCAGGGCAATGGGCGTGAGCGCGGACGCAAAGTCCAAATAGGAAATGCCCGAAGCGATGCCGATAATCATATTCTGCGGGTTGCCCGTGAGAGTCGCCACCGAGCCAATGTTCGCGGAAGCTGCAAGCGCAATCAAGTATGGAATGGGGTTACGTTTAGCAGTGTTGGTAATGTCGAGAATCAGCGGGGTGAGCATCAAGCAAATGGTGTCGTTCAAAAACAGGGCGGAGAGAATCCCCGCGACGAGAATCTCCAGCGCGAGCAGGGCGCGCGGCGAGGTCGTCCAGCGCAGGATGAACGCGCCCGCCAGGCGAAAGAATCCCGCGAGTTGCAAATTCGCGTTGATGACCATCATGCCAAACAACAAGACCAGCGTGTTAATTTCGAGCAACTGCTTCACATCGTCAAAGGCGAGCAGTCCCAAGCCGAGCAGCAGCCCGACGCCGATGAGCGCAATGGTGGTGCGATTGACGCGCAGAAACGGAAATCCGCCGATGGCGATGCCGATGTAGGTGAGGAGGATGATGATAGTGGTAAGCCAGAAGGACATGGGGGGAATGAATAGATGAATAGATGAATAGAGAGTAGATGAATAGAGAATAGAGAGTAGATGAATAGAGAATAGAGAATAGAGATTGGAGATTGGAGATTGGCGATAAAAAAGTCGTTGAACGGTTGATGCGCGCTCAACGACCAATCACCAATTACCAATTACCAATTACTATTTACTCTTCTTCCGGCGCTTCGCGGACGATATACAACGGTCTGCCTTTGGCTTCGTCGTACAGCCGCCCGACGTATTCGCCGAGGATGCCGAGCGAAATCAACTGCACGCCGCCGAGAAAGAGGACGGAAATGAGCGTGGTGGTTTGTCCTTCAAAGAAGTGCGAGCCAGCCAGCCGCAGCGCAATGACGACGGGGATGGCAAGGATGGCGACGCCCGCGGAGAGAAAACCGAAATAGGTGGCGACTTGCAGGGGGAAGTAGGAAAAGCCGGTAATCGCGTTGAGCGCGAGGCGCAGCATTTTCTTGAAGGGATATTTGGTCACGCCCGCAACCCGCGCCGCGCGTTTATATTGCACGCCGATTTGCCGAAACCCCACCCACGCGGACATGCCGCGCGGGAAGCGGTGACGTTCCTTCATCTGCTTCAGCACGTTCACCACTTTTCTATCCATCAAGCGGAAGTCGCCCGTATCCACCGGAATTTTCACATCGGTAATGCTGTATATCAGGCGGTAGAACGCGGCGGCGGTGAACTTTTTGAACCAGGTCTCGCCTTCGCGTTCTGCGCGGACGGCGTACACGACTTCGTAACCTTCCTTCCACTTTTTCGCCAGTTCCAATATCACTTCGGGCGGGTCTTGCAAGTCCGCGTCAATGATGACGACCGCGTCGCCGCGGGCGTAATCCCACCCGGCGGTGATGGCGACCTGATGCCCGAAGTTGCGGGCAAAGATGACCGGGCGCACCCGTTTGTCGGCTTGGGCAAGCTCGCGGATTTTTTCCGTCGAGCCGTCCGTCGAGCCGTCATCCACGAGGACGAGCTCCCACGTCCCGCCGCTGGAGTCCATCACTTCTTTGACGCGGCGGTAGAGCTCGGGCAGGTTTTCGATTTCGTTGTAAATGGGGGCAATAATTGAATAGGTTATGTTCATCTATTTCTCGTTTTTCTTGCGGAGATTGATTCGGCGCGGCTTGACTTTTTCGGGCGGGGCGGTGAACTGCTTTTCCCCGTCATCTTCAAAGGGCGGCATTCCCATCACGCGGCGGCGCAGGTAATCAAAAATGACAACGGAGGATGCCAGCACGGGAACGACCAACAACGCGCCCATGATTCCTTCCAAAATGGTGGCGATGATGATGGCGACGAAAATCAAGCCTTCGTTCATGTGAACGCTGCGCCCCATGATGTAAGGACGCAGGAAAAAGTTTTTAAGGTTAATCAGAATCAGGTAAACCAGAGTGACCAAGCCCGCCACAAAAAAATTGGAAAGCGAGGCAAGGTAAGGCGCGTTTGAACCTTCCAGCAGGGCAACGCCTACGGCAAGCGCGGCGGCAAGGAAAGGACCGACATCCGGCACGAGGGTGAATAATCCGGCTGCCATGCCCAACACCAACGCGCCGGGAATGCCAAGAATGAACCATGCAATTGTGAAGACAATGCCGACAATAAACATCAAAACAATTTGACCGCGCAGGTATGCCATCCACACGCGGCGGATGCGGCGGTAGAGTTCGCGCGCTTCGGCGTGAAATTCCGGCGGTCCAAAGGTGATAATCGCCTCGCGGATGGTATGCCATTCGCTGAGGAACAAATACACGCTGACCAAAATCACCAGAAACCAGAGGATTTGCACCGATGTCGTTTCCAGCAGGGCAAGCGCTTCTTCGGGCAAAGGCTTGAGGATGGTATCTTGAATATGCGCGATGCTGTTGCCAAGTTCGGTAAATTCAAATTTCATACCGCCAAACTCAATGGGTTTGGAAAGCGCGCTGCTGGCTTCGCGCGAGAGTTCCAGAATATCCTGCGCGACAAGTTTAATTTCCTCAAAGAAAATGGGGGTTAAACTGACGGGCAAGCCAACCAGCAAGATAACAGCGGAAAAATAAACAATGTTAACGGACGCCGCGCGCGAAAGGTTTGCTTTTTCGCGCAGCAAATTGACGGCGGGGTTAATCAGGTACGCGGCAAAGGCGGCGACAATCAACGCTTTTACGGCTTCTTTGGCGTAAATCAATAAAGCGACCAAGCCGATAAACAGCAGCGTGCCGACAATGTAGCGCGCCGCAAGACTCCAATTTTCTTCCGTTTGCTTTCTCATAAAATCTTTTTAACAGCTTCCAGTGTTGGTTCGACAATCGGCGCGGCAGGGGCGGCTTGCATGGCGGCGCGGACGTCTTTCAAACCGCTGCCGGTGTTCATCACCAGCACGGGGTCATCGCTTTTGACGATTCCTTCGGCAACAGCTTTGACCAGTCCCGCATACGCGGCTGCGCCCGCCGGTTCGGCAAAGACGCCCACCCTGCCGAGTTCTGCAATGGCTTTAATAATTTCTGAATCCGGCACGGTGATGTACGTCCCGTCTGTTTGCATTGCGGCGCGCACGGCGCGCACGCCGTCACGCGGCAAATTCACCGAGATGCTGTCCGCAATGGTCGTGGCGGAGACGGGCGTTATCACCTCAGTATTGGCGTGGAAGGCGTTGGCAATCGCCGCGGAGCCTTCCGCCTGTACGCCGATGATGCGCGGCAGGTTGGGAATCCATCCCAGCGCGAGCAGGTCTTTGAATCCCTTGTGAATGCCGGAGATGATGTTGCCATCGCCGACGGAGACGAAAATGGTCAGCGGCGGATGATTATCCAGCGGGCTGTCTTTTTTATGCCAGTCGCGGTGGGCTTCCATCCACCATTCCCAAATTTCAAAGGCGGCGGTTTTTTTGCCTTCCAGTGTGAAAGGGTTGTACCCCGTGTTGCGGCAATACCAGCCGAACTCGTCCGCGCATTTGACGGTCAGGTCGAAGGCGTCGTCATACGTTCCATCCACGAGCAGCACTTTTGCGCCAAAGATGAGCAACTGCGCGATTTTTGCCTGCGGGGCGGTTTTGGGCGCGAAGATGACAGCCTTTTGCCCCACCGCAGCGGACATGCCCGCCAGCGCCGCACCCGCATTTCCCGTGGAAGCGGTGACGACCACCTCCGCTTTGATTTGCCGGGCGCGCGCCACCACCACCGCGCTGGCTCTATCTTTGAACGAAGCCGTCGGGTTGCGCGATTCGTCTTTTATCCAGAGATGTTTGAGGTTGAGAGTCTGCGCGAGGCGTGGCAAAGCAAAGACCGGAGTCCCGCCCGCGGCGCGCAGCGGAGTGGAATCGCCTGCGGGTTCATCCACCGGCAGCAGGGGAAGATATTTCCAAAGCGAAGAGACCTTGCGCGAGGTGACATCTTCGGGTTGAAATTTTTTCTTGATGTTTTCATAATCGAGGATGACATCCAAATTGCCGCCGTCTTTGGGGCAGGTGTAAGTCACTTGCCCGGGCAGGTATTGCGTCCCGCACAAGGAGCATTGATAACCGCTGAAATGTTTCATAATGGATTTAATTTTACCCGATTTGATTTTTATTTTTCCACGGGAGATGCCCTTGCAGATAGCGGCTGATTTCATCGGCTTCCACCGCTTTGCTGTAATACCAGCCTTGAAAGAGGTGGCAGCCGCGCGAGGCGCAAAAATCCAGCTGCTGCTGTGTTTCCACGCCTTCGGCAAGCGCTTCCAAATTGAGATTGTTGCAAATGGTGATGATGCCCGAAACCACCGCCGCATCCTTCGGGTTTTGGATGCCCGCCACAAGGCGCTGGTCAATTTTGATGCGGTCAAAAGGAAGATGGGCTAAATGTCCCAGCGTGGAAAAGCCCGCGCCAAAGTCATCCATTGCCAGTTTTACGCCCGTCTCGCGCAGGCGGAAGAGATTGTTGAAAGAATTGTCCTCGTCACGAAAAACAATATTTTCGGTGAGTTCCACTTCCAGCAAGTCGGCGGGCGTTTGCGATTGCGAAACCAAACTTTCAATCAGCGAGATGGTTTGGGCTTGTATAAATTGTAAATTGGAAAGGTTTACGGCAACGCGCAGGGGGTGGGCGTTGAGAGACTGCCATTTCAGCGCCTGCTGCCATGCCGTTTTTATCACCCATTCGCCGATTGGCACAATCAAGCCGGTTTCTTCGGCAATTGGGATGAATTTTGCAGGCGAAATCATGCCCAGCGAGGGATGCTTCCAGCGCAGCAAGGCTTCCACGCCAATCAGGTCTCCGGTCAGCGCGTTGACCTGCGGCTGGTATAGAAGGAAAAACTGATTTTCATCCAGCGCGTGGACAAGGGCTTTTTGCAAAGTGACCCGCTCCAAAGAGTGCGCGCGCATGTGAGGGGCGTAGAATTTTGCGCGGTATTTGCCTTCCTGTTTGGCGGAATACATGGCGGCATCCGCCGATTGCAGCAGGCTGTCCGGGTCGCTGCCGTCACTGGGGAAGAGGGCAATGCCCACGCTGGACGAGAGCATGATTTCGTGGCTTTCAATGATAAACGGGCGTGACAAAGCGCGAATGATATGATTGGCGACTTTTTCCGCATCCAGCAGGTCGCTGATTGGGTCCAGCAGAATGACAAATTCATCCCCGCTCAGGCGGGCAATGGTATCGCCTTTACGCAGCGCGCTTTGCATAATCTCCGCCGCGCGCTGCAAGGCTTGGTCGCCCACGGCGTGACCGAAGGCGTCGTTGATGGATTTAAAGTTATCCAAGTCAAGATAAAGGACCGCGCCGATGGTCTGGCTGCGCTTGCAGTGTTCAACCGCCTGCGTGAGTCTGTCTTTGAGTAAAAACCGATTGGGCAGGTCGGTCAGCGGGTCGTGGGTGGCGCGGTATTTGAGCATCTCCTCTTCGGTTTTGCGGCGCGTAATATCGCGCACGATGGTTTGCGCCACATGCTTGCCGGATAAGAAAACCGAGGATGTAATCACCTCGGCGTTAAATTCACTGCCATCAAAGCGAATGTGGGTTTGCTCCACCAAATCGAGGGTTTGTTCTTTGCCTTCAATCTTCTGCATCCGCGCGGACAGCATGGCATGAAAGTTTGGGTGAACAAGTTCCGCCAGCGATTTGCCGATGAACTCGCTGCTGTCTTTTGCCCCATATAATAGAACAGCGGAATGATTGGCATAAAAAATAACGCTGAGGCTGTGCAGCAAAATGGCATCGGGTGAAAATTCAATTAACTGGCGGTACTGACGCTCGCTTTCGCGCAGCTCGGTTTCACGGTTGTAGATGATGCGGCGCATGTTGCGAAAATTGGCGAGCAGGCTGTTAATTTCGGCAAAGGGGACGGTGGTTTCATTGCGAACTTCAGTGGGGTTGTAATTGCCGGTGGACATTGCTTCCACGCTTCTGCCGAGATACGCAAGAGGCGTCATTAATTTTTTATCCAGTTGCAATAAAAAGTCGCGCACTGCAAACGAAAAAATTAAGATAAAAAAGAGTGTCAGAAGCATAATGGCTGCAAGATAAGGCGCGTATGCCGATAGGAGCGGAACTTCCGTAATCACCACCAAGCCCGCGGAATCAATTTTGTTTGTGCTGCCAATCCACAATCCGCCTTCGCGCCAGTACACCATATTGGTATTGTTTTTGATTCCGTTTTGCACAATGGGCAAATTGGCAATATTCACCTGCTGCTCGACCAATTCAAAATTGGGGTGCGCCAGCAGGTTTCCGCTGTGGTCCACCACATAAATCATCTGACCGGATGATTTGTTCGCGTCCGCGATGAGCGCGCGCAAGGCAAAAAAGTCCAACTCCCCGACCAGAAATTGCCCGTTTTGCGCGCAGCGCGCAAGGTAAGCGGTGGGACGCCCGGTGCGTATGGAGGCGGACTGGACATAAAAATCAATGCCTTGATTGCAATTCAAGGAACTGAAATACGAGCGCCGCGACATATCCAGCCCCACATAGCGGCTGTCGAACGGGACGAGCGTTTTTATTTTTTTTTGTTGATTCAAAAAATAAATGGTATTAAACGAGCCAAGCGAGCGCTGCGTGGCGGACATGCTTTTTTCCAAGGCAGCCGTTGAACTATTGGCGCTTAACGCCGCCAGCGCATCCAGCTCGTGCCCGGCATGGGAGAGGAATTGCGAAATGCTTACCCCGATGGATTGGGCGTATTCCATCTGCCGCGCTTCCGCCAGTTTCCCGCCGTAAAATGCGGCAATTGCCATCATCAACAAAGATGCGGTAATGTAAGGAATAAGCAGGCGGTTGCGAAAAATCGTCTGCAGCGTTTTTCTGAGCGAAGACGGTTGCTTTTTCATGGATTATGGAGCGGAAAACGTTTCCACGTTGATAAAATTTCCATCCTGCACTGCAATCAGATACAAGGGGCGCGAAACATCCCCGTATGGGTCAAAGGAAATGACGCCGTTCAAGCCGATTATACTTGTTTTCAATAACGATTCCTTTAATCCCTGCGTTTCTCCGTTGGTTTGTTCCAGCGCGGCGGCAATCATGAGAATCGTTTCATATCCGTATGCCGAAGCAAAGGTTGGCTTGCGTCCATACCGCTGAAAATACGCTTGCCCAAAGGCAAGATAGGCGGGGGATTGATTGTTTTCATTGTGCGAAACAACGGCAAACATCCCTTCCACCGCGCCGCCGCCGTTTTCAATCAAGTCGGACGTGAATGCCCAGTTGGTGGTAAACAAACGCGCTTTGATGCCTTCCAGCCGCGCGCGTTGGGCAATCAAGGCGGCGTCAAACGCGGAGGCGATGATAAACATTCCATCGGGGAGTTTTGCCTTTGCTGCGTTTAATTCAACAACAAAGTTTGGCTCAGCCCGTGAAGAATATTCATAAAGGAAAACAACCTTCCCGCCGTTTGCTTCAAATATGCGGGTGAATGTTTCCTGATAGGGTTTGGCAAAAGCGGCGTTGTCCGCATCCATAAAAATGGCAACGCGTTTCAGAGCGAGGTCATTGGCGGCATACATGGCAAGACGTTCCGCGACAAGAGAATTGACCACAATCAACCGAAAAAAGTTATCGTCCAGCCCTGCCAGCGCGGGCGTGGACGCAGTGGGGCTGACAAAAATCACCCCGCTGTTTTTGAATTCTTCCCACGCGGCGATGGTCTGCGCGCTTGTCATGTGCCCGACGATGATTTTCACCCCCTCCTGCTCAATCAATTCGCGGTCTGCATTGACCGCGCCTTGCTCCGTGCCAAAATCGTTCCGCGTCACCAGTTCGATACGCCGCCCCGCCACGCCGCCCTGCGCGTTGATTTGTTCCACCGCCAGTTGCGCGCCATCCCGCCCATCCACCCCCAGCGCGGAATTGGAGCCGGTGAGGTCCGCCGCAAATCCTATGGCAATCTTTTTCGGCGCGCAAGAGGCGAAAAAAAACATCAACAGTATGGCAATTAATGGAAAACCGAAGCATCGTTTGAATGCGGACATTTTGCCCTCGATATGAATAAAAACAAAAAATGAAAATTTAAATTATTGTACACAAAAATCCCTGTTTTCCCGCACTGCAAACAAGCCCCCAGGTCGCTGAGGGCTTGTTGATAGATTGTAACCTTCTTCATCAAGGTCACTTTCGAGACCTGACGGGTTTCAGCGGAGTTCAAGTCGATTCGCATCCCGTGAATTGCAGCGCCGCCGGTTGATTCGGAAATCGCCTGAAACGTCCCGACCCGCCAAACACGCGGCGGTGAACCGCCTGCTCAACCCATAAAAGTCCTTCGGACTGCGACCACCCTGCGTCACTTTACCACACATGCCCAGCCTCCGCGCCGAATCCGCTTGAGTGGATTTTCACGCCATGAGCAGGGGCTTTAGCCCCGGCGGGCTGCGCGGCGGCGAACACACCCCGCCAAACACGCGGTGACAAACACACCCCGGCGGACACGCGGCGGTGAACCGCCTGCTCAATTCGTAAAAGTCCTTCGGACTGCGACCGCCCTGCGTCACTAACTTTCCGAATCATCTCCGTCTTTTATATCGTTCCATGTGCGGTGACGGATTTCCTCCAACTCCTCACTTGTCAATTTAGCAAACCATACCCTTCCCGAAATACTTCCCGCTTGGTATCTTCGAGTTCTTCCAGCAATTGTTCTTCGGTCAAGCCGCTTTTTTCGACGTCCTTCCCGATGGCGCGCGCCAGTTTGGAAAATTCCGTCATTTTTTGAAAACGCAACAGGCGTTCATATTCCGAAACCGAAAGCAGCACGGCAACCGACTCCCCGCCGCTTTTGATAAAGGCGGGTTTGCGCTTCTTGCGAAGTTGCCGCACGATAGACGTTAAATTACGGCGCGCTTCGGTTGTCGTAAACGTGATTGGTCTAGCCGCTGCATGTCTTGTCATATCAACTCCATTATTCCTGTTGCATTTTACCAAAGAAAACGCCCCCCGAATTTCCAAGAACCCGAAGGGCGTCGCCAATTACCAATCACCAATCACCAATCTCTAACCTCCAACCTCCACCCTCCCCATCTCCATCAAAATCTTCTCCTGGTCCACCGGCAGGGAATCCACCCGCGCGCCCACCGCGTTATAAATCGCGTTGGTAATTGCGGGCGTGGTAGGAATGCTGCACACCTCGCCGACTCCCTTCGCCCCGTACGGACCCGAAGAGACGGGATGCTCCACGATGATGGAGGTAATCTCCGGCGTGAGCATAATGCCGGGGACACGATACCGCGCCAGATGGTCGGTGACGACGTAACCGTTTTCGACGATAAACTCTTCGGTCAGCGCGTTGCCGAGTCCCATCATCACGCCGCCTTCCACCTGTCCCTGCAAGCCGAGCGGATTCACCGCCGCGCCGACGTCGTTGGCGGAGATGACGCGCAGCACGCGCGTTTCGCCCGTCAGCGTGTTCACTTCCACCTCAGCCGCCTGCGCCGCGAAAGAAAAGGCAAAGTGCATGTCGCCGCCTTCGCCCAGCGGTTTGGTCTTCGGCGCTTCGTACATATAACGCACGCGCGGTTCCTGCCCGGCGGATTTCATCTCTTTGTAAATTTCCGCGAATGTTAAAGATTTTCCATTGACGTGGACGACGCCATCTTCAAAGCGGATTTGTTCCGGGCGCGCGTCGTACTTCTCCGCCAGAGTGGCGGTGATTTGCTCGCGCAGAGTCTTCGCCGCGTGGCGCGAAGCGTTGCCCGTCACAAAAGTCTGACGCGAAGCGGTGGTCGGTCCTCCGTTGGGAGTCAAGTCCGTGTCCATCACCAAGACTTTAACTTGCTCTGGTTTCACATTCATTTCCTCCGCAACCGCAAGGCGCATGACGGTGACGAGTCCCTGACCCAACTCTGCGGCGGAACTGCGGACTTCAAACTTGCCGTCTTCGTACAACTCAACGTCCGCGCCGGAGACGTCGGGCGCGCCGCCGCCCAGACCCGTGTTTTTATACGCCGCCGCGAATCCCCACGCGCGAATCAAGTGCGGCGCTTCGGGGACGGGGCGCGGTTTGAACAAGTCCGCCTGCGAAAGCCCCGAAATCCTCATCATCTCGGCGACGGTTTTATCCATGCACTCCATCAAACCGACGGACTCTTTCAACTCTTGTCCCGTGTTGGTGATACTGCCGACTTTGAGCGCGTTCATGCGGCGCAGTTCGATTCGGTCCATGCCGAGTTTTTCCGCCAGCATGTCCATCATGGATTCAATCGCAAACGCGGATTGAGTCACCCCGAAACCGCGAAACGCGCCGGCGGGCGGATTGTTGGTGTACATGGCGTAGCAATCCGCTTTGGCGTGCGCGATTTCATACGGACCAGCGGAGTGAGTCGTGGCGCGGGTCAGCACCTTCTCGCCGAGCGAGGCGTACGCGCCCGTGTCGCCGTACAGTTCCGTCTCCGCCGCGATGATGCGCCCGTCCTTCTTCGCGCCGAGCTTCACGCGGATTTGAGTCGCGTGCCGCTTCGGGTGAACGGTCAGACTCTCGTGGCGGTCAAACAAAAGTTTGACGGGCTTGCCGGTGACGTTTGCCAGCAGCGCGGAGTGAATCTGCCCCATGATGTCTTCCTTGCCGCCGAATCCGCCGCCCATCAACTGCCCGACGATTCGCACGCGCGATTCGTCCCAGCCCAGCGCGCGCGCGACCTGCGTCCTGTCCTGATACGGAATCTGCGAGCCGACATAAATCTCCATCCTGAGACCTGACAGGTCTTCAGGAGACTTGTCAGGTCTTCTGACAGGAACGGCAATGCTGCATTCCGGCTCCAAAAAGGCGTGGTCGGTGGGCGCGGTGTGGAAGGTATGTTCCAAAATCACGTCGGCTTCCGCAAAGCCTTTCTCCACGTCCCCCTTGCGGACTTTGATGTGCTTCAGTAAATTGCCCTTCTCATGCAATTGCGGCTGACCTTCCTGTCTTGCCTGTACCGCGTTTGCAATCACAGGCTGCGGCTCAAACTCGACTTCGATGAGTTTGACCGCTTGCTCGGCGATGTCTTGAGTCTCCGCCGCGACGATTGCCACCGCGTCGCCCACATAGCGCGCGCGCTCGCCAATGCCGACCATGATGGGCCAGTCGTAAATCACCAAGCCGTGAGTCTTCTCTCCGGGGATGTCTTCCGCCGTTAAAACCGCCGCCACGCCTTTGAGCGCTTTGGCTTTGGAAACGTCCAGTTTCTTTAAGATTCCGTGCGGAATGCCCGCGCGGCGGACTTTGGCGTACAGCATCCCCTCGAATTTCAGGTCGTCGGTGTAAATCGCCCCGCCCGTGACCTTTGCCTCCGCGTCGTGACGATGATGGGAGCGCCCGACGGCTTTAAGCGCGTGAATCGAATCGGGGATGTGAGCCGGCTTCTTGACGGGTTCGCCGTTCTTCAGCGCTTCCGCCGCGGCGATGATGGCGTTTTCAATCGAAGGATAACCCGCGCAGCGGCAGAGCGTATCCTTCAACGCAAAGCGAATCGCCTCGCGGTCGGGGTTGGGGTTGCGCTTCAGCAGGGCGTAGGCGGTCATAATCTGTCCGGGGATGCAGAATCCGCATTGCACCGCGCCATGCTCGATAAAGGCTTCCTGTAAGGGATGCAGTTTCATTTCGTCATGCACGCGCTTTGCAAGCCCTTCAATGGTGGTGATTTCTTTGCCGTCCGCGCGCTCGGCGGGATACACGCAGGACATCATCGGCTCGCCGTCCACCAGCACGGTACACGCGCCGCACTCCGCCTCCTCGCAGCCGATTTTTGTGCCGGTTAAATTCAATCGCTCGCGCAGCAGCGTGGATAAAGTCTCGCCCGCAATGGCGGGGAGGGTATATTTTTGTCCGTTTACGGTAAGGGAAATTTGATTCGCCATTTTTCACCTTATGCTGTTCATTTTTTTGCAATCTCAACCACATCTACGAATTTTGACGCGCGCGCGCGTTGGTCAACGTCAAACGTGGCAAGAGGAATTCCCAAGCGCGACGCAACCGCCGCATAGACCGAGTCCGCGCCGCGCAATCCATATTTTGCGGCAACGCGCGCCGCCTCGTCAATCAACGGTTTGTCCATTTCGATAATGCGGACTTCGGGCAGGTTTGCAATTCTTTTCACGGCGCTTGCGGCTAATTCGGGTTTGCCAGTCATCCTGCTGACGACGCCGCCGACTTCGGCAAGCAAAAGCGAGGGAGACACAAACGTAACGCCTTGTTTGCGCTGATGTTCCATCCACGCCTTTGCCGCTTGATGGAATTCATCGCCTTCCATTAAACGGGAGAGCCATACGCTGGCGTCCACAACGACGAACATTACTCGCGTCCTTCGGAAACAGCCTGCATGACGGAAACGCCGCGTTTCCAATTCGCGCTGATTTCAGCGGCAAGGCTGTCTATTTGCATCCAAGCCTTTGAATTCGATTTTGATTTTGGCTTATTGACGGGAACGAGCAACGCGACCACCCGACCGTGATAGGTGACTTGAATCTCGCTGCCAGTCTCGCGCACCATGCGGATAAGTTCGCTGGTTTGTTGTTTTAATTCGCGCACGCCAACACTTAACATCGCTGCCTCCAAATTTATCTACAATTGTAGATACAGTATAACACGGGCTTACGAAGCGGCTCTATTCCACGCAGTGTACAACACATCCTTGAACAAGCTCTGCACGATGCGCTTGCGATACTCCGCGCTGGCGCGGCGGGCGCTGCTGCGGAATTGGGCTTGGGCGAGCAGGGCTTCCAGCGCTTGGGCGAAGGTCTCTTCGGTCAGCGGTTTTCCGCGCAGGGCGTTTTCCGCTTCGGCGGCGCGGAACGGGGTGGAGCCGCCCGGTCCGACGGCAATGCGAACCCCGCCAACTTGATTCGCTTCGCGGGTCAGCCATACCGCGCAGTTCAAAATCGGCAGCGCCACGCCTTGCGGACGCATAATCCGCTTGAAACAGGAGGCAAAATGCTGGTAATTGGTAAGTGGTAAGTGGAACCCGACGATGATTTCTTCGCTTTTGTTGATGGCGGATTTGCCGGGTCCTAAAAACAGTTGCGTAAAGGGAACAATGCGCGTCCCGTCTTTACCGGCGACTTCGGCTCTTGCGTCGAGGGCGGTCAGGGCAATTGTCCCATCCGCGGCGGGGAGCGCGTGCGCCACGTTGCCGCCAAGGGTCGCCGTGTTGCGGACTTGCGGACCGGCGATTAAGTTCCCCGCTTCGCTCAGCGCCTGCGCGTGTTGAATTACCAGCGGATGATTGGCGGCTTGATTGACCGGAACCGCCGCGCCGATGAATAAAACATCGCCGCGCAGCTCAATCGCTTTCATTTCAGGGATGAACGTTAAATCAATTAAGGTATGAACGGGGGGATGGCGGCCCTGCTTCAAATCCAGCATCAGGTCGGTGCCGCCCGCAATGGGCAGCGCGGGCTGCGGGGACGAAACGAGCGCCCGCACCGCTTCGGAAACGGTGGCGGGCTTTTTGTATTCCTGCCAAAGGTTCATAGGTGGGTGTCCTTTCTTTCTGTTGAACGGTAGCGCTTTTCGATGAGTTTGACTCAACGCCGCTGATGGTCAGCGACCACCGAACCAATGGATATTTATTCAGACCCGGCAGGTTTTGTGAAACCATCAGGTCTGTTATTACGCGGTTTCGGGATGCACGCCCGCCATGAGCAAGCCGAGTTTTTCGGGCGCGGCTTGCTCGCGCGGAACGATGTCCATGATTTTGCCTTCGTACATCACCGCGATTCTGTCGGACAGCGCGAGGATTTCGTCGAGGTCTTCGGAGATGAGCATGACCGCCGTGCCTTTGCGGCGCTGCTCGAGCAGCTGTTCGCGGACGTATTCCGTCGCGCCGATGTCCAACCCGCGCGTGGGCTGCGCGGCGATGATGACGCGCGGCGCGCGGAACAACTCGCGGGCAAGCGCCACCTTCTGGATGTTGCCGCCGGAGAGATTCTTG
>DAOTZP010000355.1:0-2007 GCA_034434265.1 Anaerolineales bacterium
CTTGCTTCCCTTGCCTTCTTCGCTTTCAATCCAAATCTGCCCGCCGTGCATTTCCACCATTGCCTTGGCAACCGAAAGCCCCAAGCCCATGCCGCCATGCCTGCGGGTAAGATGCGACTCAACCTGATAAAACCGCTCAAAAACGCGGGTGACTTCATGAGCGGGAATGCCAATGCCGTTATCTTCCACTGTCACCTGCACCGAGTCGGGGAGTTGAATTCCGCGAATGATGACCTGCCCGCCTTCGTTGGTGAAAGCCAGCGCGTTTTTCACAATGTTGCTCAGCGCAATTGAAATTTTGCCGCCATCGGCTTCCACAAACAAATCCATATCGCGCGGTTTTTCCACTTTCAGCGCAATTTGTCTTTGCAGCGCCATATTGCGGAAAGAAGCGGCGGTATCTTCAATGACCCGCGAAATGGAAAGCTTGCGCGAGCGCAGCGTTGCCGTGCCAGCCTGCTGGTTGTCCATGGAAGAAAGGCTTTCAATAATTTCCTTTAACTTCGAGGCGCTGCGGATAATTGTATCCACCTGTTCTTGATGTTCCGCGCCAATCAACTCGCGCAAAAAGGTGGAATGTCCCAAAATCAACCCCAGCGGCGTGCGTAATTCATGCGAGGTGATGGCGATAAATTCGTTTTTTAATTTCTCAAATTTGATGGATTCTTCCTGCGCCGTTTGAATTTTCTTTTCCAGCAAATCATTTTGCATGGCGGTGGTCGCAAGCGAGGCAAGCGTTTCCAAAATGATAATATCGCCTTCGGTGTAAGGGGTTTTTTTATTAAACACTTCAAACACGCCCATCGGTCTGCCGTGCAAAATCAACGGCACGCCGAGAATGGAGCGGGTGTCAAAGGAAGTTATCGTATCAATTTTTAGATAGTGGCGGGGGTCGGCTTTGACGTTATCAATCGCCAGCGGCTTGACATGCAGGTAAATCCAGCCTGCCGCGCTGCCTTCAAGCGGCACGCGCGCGTCCATTAATGCGTCGCGGTGGAACCACGGCACAAACTTAAAGCGAAACTCGCGCGCCACTTCATCATATTCCATCAGCGATGCGGTTTCGCTTTCGGTTAATTCCGTTGCAGCAGAAAGAATGGATTGGAGGTAGGTTTCCAAATCCACCATTGTGCTTAAGTTGCGGGTTACATCCAAAAGGCGGGCGAGTATTTTTACCTGTTCCATGTTTGCGATGCCGGCATTATACATCAAGCGCGCTCAAGCGCCGGTTTTTGCAAGGTTGCGGTTACGAAGCAAGCTCCACAAACCGTACAAGGCTGTCCATGCCTTTTTCAATCGGGCGCGTGTCAATGTATTCGTTCAACGTGTGCGCGCCGCCGCCGGTGGTTATGCCCATCACCAGCGCTGGAATTCCGCAGCTGAGCGGAATGTTTGCATCGGTGGAGCCGCACGTCAAAACGGGATGAACGCCCTGCTCGCGCAAACAACGCGCCGCCAGTTTGACCAGCGGATGCCCGGCGGGAATTTGTCCCGCGGGGCGTTCTCCAATCACTTCAGCCGAAATTTTCACCCCGGCGCGGCTGGCGTGGATAATCAAATCTTCCACTTCGCCAATTAATTTTTCCAGCGCCGCAGAAGATTCGGAACGCAAATCCAAATCGCATTTTGCTTCGGGAGCCAGCACGTTCACTCCAATTCCGCCGCCAAACGTGCCGACGTTCATCGTTGTGCGCGGCTGGCGCGGCAAACGAAGGGATGTAAGTTTGGTGACCAGATTGGCAAGTTCATGCACCGCCGAAGGCTGTCCGTAATCGGACCATGAATGTCCGCCCGCTGTTTTTGCCGTAATGCGATACCGCCGCACGCCGATGGCGCGGTGATACACATACCCAAGCGCAAGGCCTTCCAGCACAAGGTATCCCATTACATCCGCGCCGAACTTTTGCACCACGCCACGCATACCGCGCAGATTGCCCAGCCCTTCCTCGCACACATTGGCAATCAGCCAGACATCGTGATTGGGGGTAATTTTTCTTTCGCGCAATT
>DAOTZP010000356.1:0-6287 GCA_034434265.1 Anaerolineales bacterium
CATGAAAATCCAATTTGCGGAGGAAAGCGCTTTTGGCAGGGTGGGGTTTCCTATCAGTTCCTGATGCAGCACGGGAATTAAGCGTTTGTTGCTTTCCAGCGCCATTTCCAGCTCGCTGCGGCAGATTTTGGAATGAATTGAATCCGGGCTGATGATAAAAACAAAGGCGTCCGATTCGCGGATGCCGCGCTCGATTTCTTTTTGCCAATCGGCGCTAGGTGGAATATCCTCCCAATCCACCCATGTTTTTATGCCCGCAGCCGTCAGGGATTGATTGAGCATTTCTGCAAAGTTTTTGTTGCGCCGCGAGTAGGAGATGAAGATGCGCGTTTTGCTTGCGGCGGTTAATTTGCTGCTTCGGCGCGCGGCGTTTGCGTCGGTCATGTTGCGCAGGCGCGCGGAAATCACGGCTGTGATGCTGCGCATCATCTGCGGATGTTGTTCAAGCAGGTCGTTAAAATCCTGACGCGCCAAGCAGAGCAGCTCGCAATCGGTGATGGCTTGCGCGTTGGCAGTGCGGGGTTTATTTTCCAGCAATGCCATTTCTCCTAGATATTCCCCCGCTTGCAGCAGGGAAAGCGTCTGCTTGTTTGGACTGTCCGCCTCTCCCTTAAAGACTTCAACTTCGCCCGATGCTATGATAAAAAACACATCGCCGGGGTCGTTTTCGTAAAACAAAAATGACCCGTCCGGCAGGGCGCGGGTTTCCACTTTTTTTGCAAGGTGTTCCAATAAATCATCAGAAAGCCCTGAAAAAAGCGGCACGTTCTTGAGAATTTCTTTTTTGCTTTCGGGCATCTTGTCCTGCTTGTTTGTGAATGGTTTATTATAGCCCACCTTAATAAAAAAATCCCCGCTTTCGCGGGGAAGCAGGCTGGGGTACCTGGATTCGAACCAAGATCCACAGCTCCAAAGGCTGGTGTGCTGCCATTGCACCATACCCCAGTGCGGGCAGTATTGTATCACAAAATTTTTATTTTTCGTCACCGGGAAGCAAACCCATTTTCTTTGCTTCTTCCAGCGAAATGACATTTGAGTTGGTCGGCTTTTTGCTGTGAATTTCGGCTGCCTGATTCCAAAAGTCATCGGCGTCTTTGGCGGGGGGGAGGGCGGTTTTGTTTTGCAGCGCGCCGCTAAACAGGGCTTCGAGGTCGGCGGCGGGGGCAACATCTTCCGTGATGATGAAAGGCTGCTCGGCAGGCGCGGGTTCGGGAGCGGCGGCAGGCATGGGCGGAAGTTTAACAGCGCGCAGTTCGCCCGTCTGCCCGATGGATTTGAGCGAGCGTTCCACTTGTTCGCGCAGCGCCATTAAATTTGCCACCATGTCCAACATCTTGTCTTCTGCGGCGAGTTTTTTGCCAGCCACCATCAAACCATACAACGGGTTGATGGGGATGAAGAGCAGGTCATATTCGCCGCCGCGAAAGATGTGATAAGAATTGACCGCGTTTTGCCGCGTTTGTAACGCAACCTTCAAACTGGCTTTGTGAATTTCCACCAGCACCGGAATTAAATTCCCTTCCGTCTGGTCGTCGCGCAGTTTACCGGCGCGCGCCTGCACATGCCCGCTGTCGTTGATGAGGAACACCGCATCGGCGCTTACATCCTGACGGAAGTTGGTTAATAATTCCGAAGGTTTGAGCGCACGTTCTTCCTCCATGTGTTCCACTTCGGCTTTCAGTTCCGAAGCAAAAATTGTTTTTACCAAACCCAGCGCGCGTTCCGCCGCGTCGAGAAAATCGGCAATGGAAATCGGTTTGTCAAAAATTGCCATTGCCCCCGCGTTGGCAAGTTCCTGCCGGACTTTGCGCTCGCTCACGCCGCTGATGAGGATGACCTTTGCTTCGGGGTGGCGCGCGCGAATTTTGTGCATCAGCTCCAAGCCGGTCATGCCGGGCAGTTTGTAATCCGTCACCAGCAGGTCAATTTTATGGTGCGAAGATTCCAGCATGGCTTCTTCACCCGATTGACATTCAAAGACTTTTAATTTTATGTCTTTGAGCGTATCGAGCGCCGAATGCAACATGCGAATAATGTCGCGTTGGTCATCAACCAGCAGGATGTTGTGCTCCATAGTTGCCCCTTATTTTACCATCCAACATGCCACCCAATGATTTGGTTTTGCCTCGCGGAATTCAGGTTCCTGTTCCGCGCAGATTTTATCCGCAATCGGGCAGCGCGGGTGAAAGCGGCAGCCCTTCGGCGGATTCAACGGGCTTGGCACATCGCCTTTGAGAATTTGCCGTTCGCGCTTGAACTTTGGGTCGGGCATGGGGATGGCGGACATCAAGGCTTGGGTGTACGGGTGCAGCGGTTCGCGGAAGAGGTCTTCGCGCGTGGTGAGTTCCACCATTTTGCCCAAATACATCACCGCCACACGGTCCGAGATGTGTTCCACCACGCTCAAATTATGCGCGATGAAAAGATACGTCAGACCAAATTCTTTTTGCAAGTCTTTGAGGATGTTCAACACCTGCGATTGAATTGAAACATCCAGCGCGGAGACAGGCTCGTCGCAGATGATAAAGTCCGGGCGGAGCGCAAGCGCGCGCGCAATTCCAATCCGCTGGCGCTGACCGCCGGAAAATTCGTGCGGGTAACGCCGCGCGTGATAATCTTCCAGCCCGACTTTTTTGAGCGTGTCAATCATCAGGTCGTAGCGTTCCTGCCGCGTGCCAATCTTGTGAATGTGCAGCCCTTCCATCACCGATTCGCCGATAGGCACGCGCGGGTCAAGCGAAGCATACGGGTCCTGAAAGATGATTTGCATATTCCGGCGCGTTTCTTTTAATTCTTTGCCGCTTAATTTCAACACATCCTTGCCGCGAAAATACACCGAGCCGGAAGTCGGCTCAATCAAACGCAGCATGGAACGCCCGATGGTTGTTTTTCCGCAGCCCGATTCACCCACCATGCCGAGCGTTTCCCCTTTTTTGACAACGAAGGAAACATCGTCCACCGCTTTTACCCAATTGACCACGCGCTGCATTAACCCCGCGCGCACGGGAAAATATTTAACAAGGTTTTTGACTTCAATCAAGTTTTGCTGCTGTGTTTGATTCATGCTCTTGGCTCCACAAAATTTACTTGGCTTTCAACGGCGCGGTGTGACCTTCGGCGTTTTGATACAACCAGCAGCGGACAAGATGACCGGGCGCGGCTTGTTCCAATTCGGGTTTTGATTCGGCGCAAATTTTTAAGCCGTATGTTTCACGCGCCGTGCAGCGCGGCGCAAAGCGGCAGCCCGGCGGCAAATTGACCAGGTTGGGAACCGAGCCGGGGATGACATCCAGCCGTTCTTTAATTTGCCCCAAAACCGGAATGGAGCCAATTAACCCCTGTGTATAAGGATGTAAAGGCTGCTCAAACAAACCATCCACGCTTGCTTGTTCCACAATTTCGCCCGCGTACATCACCGCCACGCGCTCCGCCATTTCAGCCACAACGCCGAGGTCGTGCGTAATCAAAATGACGGAGGTGCCCATTTTCGAGCGCAGTTCGCGCATCAAATCCAAAATTTGGGCTTGAATGGTCACATCCAACGCTGTGGTCGGTTCGTCGGCAATCAACAATTCGGGCGTGCAGGCAAGCGCCATTGCAATCATCACGCGCTGCGCCATGCCGCCGGAAAGTTCATGCGGGAAGGATTCAGCGCGCCGCTCGGCATCCGGAATGCCGACCATCTTTAACAATTCCACCGCGCGCTGTTTTGCCGCGTCTTTCTTTAATGACTTGTGAATATCCAGCACTTCGCCAATTTGGTCATCCACCCGAAAGACCGGGTTAAGCGCGGTTTGCGGTTGTTGAAAAATCATCGAAATGCGGTCGCCGCGCACTTTGGTCATTTCATCTTCCGATAAAGTCAGCAGGTTTTGACCTTTGAAGATAATCTCGCCTTCGGCAATTTTTCCCGGCGCGGCAACCAACCGCATGATGGAAAGCGAGGTTACGCTTTTTCCGCAGCCTGATTCTCCCACAATGCCCAACACTTCGCCGGGGTACACTTCAAAATTTACGCCGTCCACCGCGCGAACCACGCCGTCTTCGGTGTAAAAATACGTTTTCAAATTCCGAACTTCCAACAAAGGCTTTTGGTCGGTGTTAGCCACTGCTCACTCCTCAAATTGTTAAATGCGTGCGGGTTGCCGCATTATAGCAAAGTTTACGGCGAAGGCATAGCATAAAAAGGCGCGCCATGCCAGTTAACCCAGCCGTTCCAAACTTCTTTGGATGGAAATGCAATGTGTTGATACGCCTCAATTTGTGTGACCGTGAAAAGCGGAATCAAAGGCGGAGCGGATACCAGCGCGTTTTCGATTCTTCGGGCGATTTCTTTCGCTCTTTCCAAATTTGTCTCCGCCTGAAACGATTCGCAATCCGCTGCAAATTGAATGCCGCGATATAAATGCGCGTTGCCGCCGTCAAACCATTCGCAAAGATAGGCGGGGTATTCGCCCAGCTTCCAGCCAACGAGCGCGGCGTCATATTTTTGCGAGCTGTACACGGCGTAGGTCACATCTTCCGGGCGCGTTTCCTGCACGGAGATTTTTATGCCAAGCTGCGCTGCCTGCTCTTGAATGTATTTTGCCGCCGCATATCGCAGCGGGTCGAACTTTTCCGCCGGGGTGATTAATTTCACCTCAGGGAACTCTTTTCCATCCGGCGAGAATAATTCGCGCCCGGGCGTGTTGAAATTTGGCTTGCGCCGCCATGTGTAGCCTGCCGCGCTTAATATCTCCACCGCTGTTTCAATGCGTTGTTGGCTGCTCATCTCGTCGCATGGCGGTTTGATTTCCGGGCTGCTCCATTGCGGAGATAGGATGAAGCGCGAAAGCGGCGCGGCTTGATGTTTGAGAATCTCTTCGGCAAGGTATGTTCTATCCATTATGCAGCTCAATGCGCGGCGCAGCGATGAATCCGCAAATGCGGGGATGGATGGGTTGAAGTGTAAAAAACGCGCGCTGTATGTTGGGTAACGTTTTGCGCCTTCCACCGTTTGTGAAAGCCCGCCGGGAGAGAGGATGAAATCCGCTTTTTTGCTCTTATAGGCTTGGATTGCGTCTTCTTCATTCTCAAAAATTTGATAAACCGCGCGGTCAAAATTCGGCTGACCGAAAGGGAAAGACGGGTTGGCTGTATTGACCCAAAAATTCCCCTCATACGCTCCAAATGTCCACGCGCCAAGCGTTGGCTCGTTTTCATCATCCAAAGAATACAAGGCTTGATGCGCTTCGGCGATGTGAATGGCGTATATGTTTAGCAGGCGGTTGAGTTCGTTTTGCGCAAAGCCCAATTGGCGCTCGCGCTGTGTCAGTTGAATGGTCAGTTCGCGGTTGCCCTGCCCGGCGGAGCGCAGGTCATACAGCTCTTTTTGCAGGCGGGCAATATCCGCTTCCACTGTTGCCAGCGCAATTTTTGCGTTTTCAATTTCGGCTTTCAGGCTGTCGGGCGGTAATAAAGATAGCACGGAGTCAACTTTTGGCTGCCAGAATTTTTTTTGCACAATCACGCCTTGCAGAACGCCGTATTGCCATGCGCCGACGTTGGGTTTTTGCTTAAAGATGAATTTAACCGTGTGTGTATCTTCCGCTTCGGCGCGGAGCAGGTATTCACGCGGGTAGCGGGCTGCCCACTCGAAGCCGAGCTCGTAGGTTAATGCGGTGTTGGCGGTGAAGGCAATGTCTTCGGCGGTGAGCGGCGCGCCGTCGCTCCACTTAAGGACGGGGCGGATGGGGATGGAGGCGGTGAAAAATTCGCCATCCTGTTTAATGTCGGCGGGTGGCAAAAGCGCGGCGCGGGGTTGCAGCGAAAGGTCGGCGGGGTAGAGGTGGTACAGGCGGGTCCAAAAATCGGCGCGCACGGCAAAGTCCGCGTATTTCACATTTTCGCCGTCCCACAATTGCCAGACGTTGATGTCTTGCGGGGCGCCAATCAGCGCAAAGCGAATCTCAGGCGCATGCGCGGGCGTTTCTTGCACAAGCGTAATTTGGGGTTTGGAAAACTCTTCCACTGCGGCGGGCGCAGGCTGCGGGGCGCATGAGGCAAGCAGCGCGAAGAGCGTTCCAAGCGCGAGCCATCGCATGACTATCTACATGCCTCGCCGATGTCGAACATTTCAATATTCCAAAGCGGGGTGGCGGTGGCGTCGAGCTCAAAGCCGCACAGGTCGGGGCGGGCGGCGGCGATTCGCAGGCGGTAAAACAGCGGAATTGCTGGAAGCTCATCGGCGAAGATGACTTGCGTTTGGCGGTAGGCTTCGGTGTATTGGGCTTCTTCGGGCAGGGCAA
>DAOTZP010000357.1:0-3937 GCA_034434265.1 Anaerolineales bacterium
CCACCCCCGCCCCGGTGATTGCTTTTACCGGCGCGGGCGGAAAAACAACCGCCATGTTTAAGACGGCGCGCGAGTTTGATACGGCGTTTGTCAGCGCAACTTCGCGCATGGGGGCGTGGCAAATTCCGCTGGCGGATTATCACAGTATTGACGGGCAGGTTTATCAACCCCCCGCGCGCGGCGTGGTTTTATGCACCGGTTCTTTTATTGAAGACAAAGCGCTGCCGCTTTCCGATGTTTTTCTAAACTGGCTGCGCGAATATGCAAACGCAAATCAAGTTCCGTTGTTAATTGAAGCGGACGGCTCAAAACAAAAGCCAATTAAAGCGCCAGCCGCGCACGAGCCGCCCATCCCGGAGTTTGCTCAAATGGTGATTGTGCTTGCCGGTATGAGCGGGCTGGGCAAGCCGCTCACTGCGGATTCCGTTCACAGACCCGAAATTTTTGCCCGGCTGAGCGGGCTTGCAATTAATGAAAAAATCAGCCCGGAGTCTTTAACGCGCGTCCTCACCCATCCCGAAGGCGGGCTTAAGAACATTCCCCCCGCTGCGCGGCGCGTTCTGTTTCTAAATCAAGCCGAAACAGATGAGTTGAAGGCGGGTGCCGCAAAAATTGCAAAAGGCTCGCTGGGCGCATATCACACAGTGTTGGTTGGCTCGCTTAAGGATGAGAGCCTGCACAGGTTTGAGCGCTGCGCGGGTATCATCCTCGCCGCCGGGGAAAGCAAGCGTTACGGACAAACAAAACAAATGCTCACATGGAACGGCAAGTCTTTTACGCGGCACATTGCAGAAACCGCACTGAGTGCGGGTCTTGACCCTGTGATTGTGGTCACCGGGCATGATGCGGAGCAGGTTTCGTCTTCGCTGGAAGGTCTGCCGGTTAAAATTGTTTTCAATCCAAATTATCAAAATGGGCAAAGCGCATCCATCAAGTCGGCGCTCCATCACATCCCCGATGACTGCGGCGGCGCAGTTTTTCTGCTGGCGGACCAGCCGCAAATTCCGGCAAGCGTAATTCGCGCGTTAACCGATTCACATGCAGAACACATGCAAGCCATCCTCGCCCCGTTGGTGATGCAAGAGAAGCGCGCCAACCCCGTGTTGTTTGACCGGGTCACCTTTGCGGATTTGCTCACCTTGCAAGGCGACGTGGGCGGGCGCGCGATTTTCGATAAACACCGCGTTTCTTACCTCCCCTGGCATGATGCCGCCTTGCTGTTTGATGTGGACAAGCCCGAAGATTACGAAAAATTGAAAGAAGCCAATTTGTGAATGTATCAGCCATTATTCTTGCGGCGGGAAAATCCACGCGCATGGGGAAGCCCAAATTGCTTTTGCCGTGGGGGGAAACAACGGTATTGGGCAGGGTCATTGCCACGCTTCAAAGCGCGGGGATTGAAGATGTTGTGATTGTGACGGGCGAATTTAGAGAGCAGGTGGAAAAAATCGCGGCACAGCATGGCGCGCGCGTGACGCAAAACAATCACACAGGCGAAATGATTACGTCCATTCAAGCGGGGCTGCTGGCGCAAACAACATCTGAGGCGGCTTTAATCGCTCTTGGCGACCAGCCGCAAATGCAAAAAACAACCGTGTTGAAAGTTTTGCAGGCATGGCAGAGCAAAAGCGGGGAAATCATTATGCCCAGTTATCAAATGCGGCGCGGACATCCGTGGATGATTTCCCAAAAATATTGGGGTGAAATTCTCGCAATGAATCAAGACCAAACCATGCGCGAATTTTTCAGCTGCCATAAAAACGACGTATTTTATGTAAACGTTGAAACGGACAGCATATTGCAAGACCTCGACACGCCGGAAGATTACCTTAAATTCAAACCCTCAAAAATATGATAGACTTGCGCGGATTGTTGTGGAGAGTTTATGAAATATTTTGTTATTGTTAATCCAACATCAGGACGCGGACTTGGAGAAAAAGTCATTCCACAAATTGAATCGTTTTTACGCGGCGCAGGCGCGCAATTTACATTAAAGCGGACGGAACGCGCATGGCACGCAGCCGAACTGGCAAAACAAGCCGCCGCAGAAGGGTATGATGTGGTTGTGTGCGCCAGCGGGGATGGAACAATCAATGAAGCGATAAACGGCATCATGCATGCAAAGCAGGCGGGTCACAAAACATGCGCGTTTGCCGTGTTGAGCATTGGCACAGGCAACGACTTTGCAGGCGGGGTTGGCATTCCCTCCAACTTAACAGACTGTCTTAAGGCGCTTTTAGCCGGCAAGCGCAGGCGGATTGATTTGGGCAAAGTGACGGGCGGCGATTACCCCGAAGGCAGATATTTTGGAAACGGCGTGGGTATTGGGTTCGATGCCGCCGTAGGGCATGAAGCAATCAAAGTACGCTGGACGCGCGGTTTAATGGCATATTTAATTGGAGTTGTAAAAACGGTCTTTTTATATTACACCCCCGCAAAAATGGAAATTACGCTGGATGGCAGCGAAGTGATTACCCAAACTTCCTTAATGGTTTCCATTATGAACGGAAGGCGAATGGGCGGCGGATTTCAAATGACTCCGGAAGCGAAACCCGATGACGGATGTTTTGATTTGTGCATTGCGGAAACAGGGACAAAATGGCGCATTCTGCAACTCATTCCCTATTTTCTTCTCGGCACACAGGCAACGCAGCCAGAAATACAGATGAAGCGCGCGCGCAAAGCAGGCATCCGCTCGCTTGATATTGCCTTTCCCGCACATGCCGACGGGGAACTCATCTGCCTGCAAGGAAAAGAATTAAAGTTTGAAATTTTACCGAACGAATTGGAGATTATTTGCGCGTGACAAGAAAAATTTTTGAATGGATTACAGTTATTGCATTGCGAATTTACCTGCCGCTTGCCTGCCGCATTGACGCCCCGGATTTGCAGCAAAAAATCCCGCAAAAAGGACCTGCCATTGTCATCATTAATCACACAGGCAGAATTGAAGTGCCAATGCTGTTTGCGCTGCTGCGCCCGCGCCCGGTGACCGCATGGGCAAAAAGCGAAGCATGGGACAATTGGTTTTTGCGCTGGCTGTTTAATACTTGGGGCGTTATTCCCGTTCACCGCGGCGAAGCGGATATGGGCGCGTTAAAAAAAGCGTTGCGCGCATTGGAGCAGGGATACATCTTTGGCGTGGCGCCGGAAGGCACGCGCAATTACACGGGAATTCTGCGGCGCGCTTTGCCCGGCACAGTGGTGCTTGCCCTGCATTCCGGCGCTCCCATCATCCCGGTGGCGCATTGGGGCGGCGAAAATTACTTAAAGAGTTTCTTTAAGCGCGCCGATTTTCACCTGCGGGTTGGCGAACCGTTTTATATTGATACGCGGGGGGAAAAAGTGACAGCCGAAATGCGCCAGCAAATTGTGGATGAAATGATGCGCGAGATAGCAAAAATGCTGCCCGAAAAATATCGCGGCGCGTATGCCGATGTTGACGTTCCCGCAAAATACATCAAGCGTTAATCACAACTTCATTTGATATGAGTTTGTCTCGCGTTTTTGAAATCCCATGCGCAGGTACAGGCGGTTTGCCGCCCCGCGCATGGGATTTGACGTAAGCGAAATGTTTCCCGCGCCTTTTTCCTTTGCCAATTCAATGGCGCGGCGCATTAATGCTTCCCCCACCCCTTGCCCCCGCGCGGATTCATCCACAATCACATCTTCGATGATGGAACGCACGCCCGTCGGCACGCGATAGACCGCCAGCGTGAGCGCGCCGATGATTTTTCCCCGGCTGTTTCGCGCCACCAGCAGCGTGGATGCAGGGTCGGCAAGCAGCGCGGCAAGTTCACCGCGTGAAGGCGGCGGGTTGTTTTGCGTTAACTGCGGAACAAGGCGTTGAAATGCCTCAAACAGTTCATCGGCAGGCGCGGCTGCAATCTCAATATTCATTCATTGCTTCTTTTTGGGAATTAAACTCAATACGAGG
>DAOTZP010000358.1:0-1706 GCA_034434265.1 Anaerolineales bacterium
GGTACAACGCGGCGGGGAATTTCGGGGCGGGGATGGTCAGCGGGTGATTCTTTTCGCAGAAGGTGTCGCCCGTGGCCGAAACAGTCAGTTTGGAAACGGCGGCAATATCGCCCGCGTGGACGACTTTGGCGGGGATGGTTTCCTTTCCGCGATGGAAGTGCAAGCCTGCCATGCGCTCATCCGCGCCTTTGGTTTGATTCCAGACATGCGCGTCGGCTTGAATGCTTCCCGAAAAAATGCGGAAGTAAGTCATCTTGCCTACAAACGGGTCGGCGGTGGTTTTCCAAACATACGCGGCAAGCGGTTCGCTGTCCGAGGGTTTCAATTCCACCTCGCCGTCTTTGCCTTGCGCCTTGCGTTTGGGCGCGTGAAGCGGGGAGGGCATTAGGTCAATGATGTCGTTCAGCAGCGCAATAATGCCGATTTCATGCCCGCCCGCCGCGCAGAAGATGGGAACAAACTGCCCGGCGTACACCACATCTTCCAGACCGCGCACCATTTCTTCATCCGAAAGCGAGCCGCTTTCGAGATACTTTTCCATCAATTCATCTTCGCCTTCGGCGGCGGCTTCCACCATTTGGAAGTGCGCCTGCTCGGCGGCTTCTTTCAACTCGGCGGGAATTTCAGCGGTGGCGCTGCCATCTCCCATGTACGCTTTCATGCCGATGATGTCCACCACGCCTTTGAATTCGTGCTTTTCGCCGATGGGCAGGTGAACCTTGATGGCGCGTTTGCCGTGCGCTTTGATAAATTCCTCCACTTCCGCATATACTTTTTCAAAGTTGGCGTTCTCGCGGTCCATCTTGTTGATGACAATAAAGCGCGGCAGGTTAAACTCGTCGGCGTACTTCCACGCCAGCTCCGTGCCGACTTCAATGCCGCCAACGGCATCTACTAAAATAATCGCGCCGTCAGCCACACTCAAAGCGGAGATGGTCTCTCCCACGAAATCGGTGTAACCGGGCGCGTCAATAACATTGATTTTATGATTTTTATGCTCAACGGGAATTACGCTTGAATAAATTGAAATCTTGCGGCGCTGCTCTTCCTCATCATAATCCGACACGGTTGTGCCGTCTTCCACTTTCCCCAAGCGGGTGGTTGCTTTTGTCGCATGTAAAAACGCTTCGGCGAGCATGGTCTTTCCTGCGCCGCCGTGCGAAACCAGCGCAACATTGCGGATAAACTCGGTGGTATACTCTTTCATGACAGTAGCCTTCCTGAGGTTTAGGATGTTGAAGCAAGTCCGCTGATTCTAAAAGAACTCAAATGAATTGTCAAAGTTTTATGTCATACATGAAACGTGACATTTAATCAATTTATCAATCATGGGTATCGGTCAATACTCTTTCATACTCGTTTCCATCCTTATCCTTGTTGTGGCAGGCTTGCTCCTGCTCACCAACAAACCCAAACCGCGCGATATTGCCGCGTTTTTTGCCGTTGCGGTTGGGCTTGTCGCCGCGTGGATTATTTTGCACCCCACCCAAACGCCCTTGATGGATGACGCGAAAAAAGTGAAAGCCATGATTGGCGCGGGCAAACCCGTGCTGCTTGAATTTCAATCCCCCTATTGAATTGGCTGCACCGCCGTAAAGCCCGTCGTGGACGAGCTCGAACAGGAACTTGGCAGCCGCATCCTCATCATCCGCCTGAACATTCAAGAAGAAGTTGGCAAAGAACTTGCGCCCGTATATGGATTTGAT
>DAOTZP010000359.1:0-8127 GCA_034434265.1 Anaerolineales bacterium
GAGCCTCCCCCATGAACCGTGAAGAATTTGGAAAATTAATTGTCGCGCTTCGCAAAGAGAAGTTCGACAGCCAGCAAAAGCCCTGGTCACGAGAAAAACTCGCCGAAGAAGCGCAGCTTGATTTTGACACCCTTTCCACCATTGAAACCGGCTCCCGCAAAACTCTCACGTCCGAAATTCTTAACGACATTGCCACCGCCTTAAATCTCACTGCGGGCGAGCGTCTTGCGTTTTTTGGCGCCGCCGCCTGTGTGGAAGAAAAACACCTGAACGTAAAACTAAGCGACCCTGCCCCGGCGTTTGAACATTGCATCTCGTTAATGGAAAATCTCCAGCAACCGGCGCTTTTGGTGGATGACTTTTTTGATGTTGTGGCAATCAAATGGATGACGATGGAGTTGTATAACATCACGCCCGACCACTTTACAGATTCATCCGCCAACCCCGTCACCCGCGCCAATGTCATGCGTTTTTTCTTCGGTTCGGAATTTGCAAACCAGCGAGCCATGTTCCGCGATACATGGGATTCCTTTGCCCTCAACCTGATGGCGGTCTTCGACGTTATCACGCTTCCCCACCGCGGCAAGGAAACATTCAAAACCCTGCGCGAGGCTTTGTTCAAACTGCAAGATTTCAGAACCTATGCCGAACGAAAACAAAAAGTTCCCCGCCAAAATTTGGTGGAAAATCAATTACGCATTCACCTTGAAAACAAAGACCTTGGCACAGTGGACTGCGTGACATCATCCGTCACCGCCCACACCACAGGCGGAAACCTGAATCTTTTCATCCTTAATCCTTTGAATGCCGAAACTGCGCGTTTATTTTCCAACCTGGCAAACAACGAACGATTTACGTTTCAGGTTTTGCCCAAATGGCCCCAAAAACCGCAAAAATAGCGCAAAAGCCTTCTTATACACTGCTAGTAAAAATCTACATAAATCTACATTGATTTCAAAAAGTGAAAGCATAGAATTCAAGGGAATGAGGGCGCTACGCTCTCATTTTGTTTGCCTTTTTCTATAACTCCTTTGCAAAGAAGTGGATTTATGTTCATCAAACGCCTACAGCTCGGCTTAATTCATGTTGCCGTTGCCATGACCCTTGTTCCCATCAACAGCACGCTGAACCGCGTGATGATTAAAGAACTTGCCATCCCGGCGACAGTGGTGGCAATTTTGGCATCGCTTCCCTATTTGTTTTCACCCATTCAAGTTGCCATTGGCTCTTATTCAGACCGTCACCCAATATGGGGATTGCGCCGCACGCCCTACATTCTGGCGGGCATCCTGCTGTGCGTTGCAGGCGTGGCAATCTCCCCTTATGCCGCCTTTCTCATGGCGGAACATTTTGCGCTTGGAATTTTATCCGGCATATTGGCGTTTGGCGCGTGGGGCATGGGGTACAACCTTGCCAGCGTTTCCTACCTTTCGCTTGCTTCCGAAATCTCCGGCGAAAGCGGGCGCGGCAAAACCATTGCCGTCATGTGGTTTATGATGATTGTTTCCATCATCTTCACCGCCATCGGAATCAGCCGCATGATGGACCCCTACACGCCCGAATCCTTGATACGCGCGTTTACAATCATTGCTATCGTTTCCCTCGCGCTTGGCTTCATCGGCATCATCAAACTTGAACCCCGCTTCACCTTGCAGACCGCGCCTTCCGAAACGTACACCGTCAAGGAAATGTCTGCTGTTATCACATCAAACCCGGTTGCGCGCGTATTCTTCATTTACCTGCTTTTACTGCTCGCCGCCATTCTCGGTCAGGACGTATTGCTCGAACCCTTTGGCGCGGAAGCCTTTGGCATGAGCGTCACGCAAACCACGCGCATCACCTCCATTTGGGGCGGGTTTGTTTTAATTGCCATCTTAATTGCAGGCGCGCTTGAAGGGCGCGTAAAAAAGAAAACGGTTGCGCAGGCTGGCAACATTGGCGCAATGCTTGGGTTTATGGTCATCGTCCTCAGCGGAATCCTCGTCAACCAAAATATTTTTTACGCGGGCGTTTCCCTGCTTGGGTTTGGAACGGGAATCTCCACTGTGGCAAACCTTTCCCTCATGTTCGATTTGACCGCCCCCGGCATGGTCGGGCTGTATATCGGCGCGTGGGGATTTTCCAACGCGCTCAGCAGGCTGGTCGGCTCGATTGTCGGCGGCGCACTGCGCGATGTCATCACCCAAATCAGCGGCTCCAATCTGGACGGGTATCTCATCGTATTCGGCATTGAAGCGCTGATGCTGATTGCCGCCGCGTTGATGTTAAACAAAATTGACGTCCAA
Organism: Anaerolineales bacterium; assembly: GCA_034434265.1. Classification (GTDB taxonomy): domain Bacteria; phylum Chloroflexota; class Anaerolineae; order Anaerolineales; family Villigracilaceae; genus Villigracilis. Next base: position 2,286 of record DAOTZP010000359.1, read on the forward strand.
AAATTTCAATCCAAAATGGTCGAACCAAATTTTATCGAAAAGGCTGCGCTTGCCTCAGAATAGGATTTTATGTTTATGATGGAAGAATGGCTCACCCTTAGCGACGCGGCAAAAATTCTCGGCGTGCATCCCAGCACCGTGCGCCTGTGGTCAGATAAAGGCTTGCTCCCCACACACAAAACACAGGGAGGTCACCGCCGCTACAAGCGCAACGAAATCATCCTTTGGTCTGATTCGCACAAAGAAACCCACACCGTAGGGCAGGAACACATGATGCAGGAAATCATGAAAACCGTGCGGATGCAGATTTCCGAAGGACATCTTGAAAATCAGGAATGGTATCAAAAATTGGATGAAGACGCCCGCGCCCAATACCGCCTGAGCGGGCGTTCCCTTTTTCACGGGCTGATGGCATACATCGCCAGCGACGGGGAGGACGCATCCGCGGAAGCATACGCGGTTGGGTACGAATACGCCTCCCGCGCGCGCCGCTACAACCTGAATTATGTGGATGCTGTCAAAGCCTTTCTCTTCTTTCGTGATTCGCTCGTCAAATCCTTTATCAAAATCCATATCGAATCCAAAGCGCCCGCCGATTACACCTCCCAAATGTATTTGAAGATGCACACCTTCACCGATGAAATTCTCGTCAGCCTGTTAAAAACCTATCACTCGCTGGAACACGTCAACCGGTAACCCACTCCACGCGGCAGTCGCCGCGTTTATTTTTTCCTTGACGCACTGAACAAATGTGCTATACTTCCCCTCACTCTTGTTTGACCTTTACACATATTTGGAGAACACCACATGGCTAGAAAATCCTCACGCACCACCGAACAACCCGCCGCCTCGCAAAATATAGATAACGCCAAACGCGCCGTGTTAGACAAAGCCGTCGGCGACATCCTCAAACGCTACGGCGATGGCTCCATCATGCGGCTTGGCGAAGCGCAAGGCATGGTGACGGAAGTCATCCCCACCGGCTCGCTCTCGCTGGATATTGCGCTGGGCGTAGGCGGCATTCCGCGTGGGCGTGTCATCGAAATCTACGGACCTGAATCCTCCGGCAAAACCACCCTCTGCCAGCACATCGTTGCCGAAGCGCAAAAAATGGGCGGAATCGCCGCGTTTATTGATATGGAACACGCGCTCGACCCTTCCTACGCCGCCAAAGTCGGTGTGGATATTGACAACCTGCTCGTCTCGCAGCCCGATACCGGCGAGCAAGCCCTCGAAATCGCCGAAACCCTCGTGCGCTCCGGCGCGGTGGATGTCGTCGTCGTGGACTCCGTTGCCGCGCTCGTCCCCCGCTCCGAAATTGAAGGCGACATGGGCGACGCCACAATGGGCGTGCAAGCGCGCTTAATGTCGCAGGCATTACGCAAACTCAGCGGCGCAATCAACCAGACCAAAACCGCCGTCATCTTCACCAACCAACTGCGCCAAAAAATCGGCGTGATGTTCGGCAACCCCGAAACCACCACCGGCGGACAGGCGCTCAAATTCTACGCCTCCATCCGCCTTGACGTGCGCCGTATTCAATCCATCAAAGTCGGCGAAGAGGTCATCGGCAACCGCACGCGCATCAAAGTCGTTAAAAACAAAGTCGCCCCGCCGTTCCGCACTGCCGAGTTCGACATCATGTTTAACGAAGGAATCTCCAAAGCGGGCGACGTGCTGGATTTGGCAACCAAGTTCGAGGTCATCACCAAACGCGGCGCGTTCTTCTCCTATGGCGATACGCGCATCGGTCAGGGACGCGAAAACGCCAAAGACTACCTGCGCGCCAACCCCGACCTGATGGGCGAAATTGAAAACGTCATCCGCCAGAAAGCGCTCAGCGGCGAAATCTCCCTGCCGCTGGATATGGGAGACGGCGGCGAAGCGCCCATTGCGCTGGAAGAAGAAGCATAAAGTAAAATTAAAGGACACGGCAGCCCGTGTCCTTTTTTTATGATGAAACCAACGCGCTTTTTTTCCACCCTTCTGCCTGTTCTCGCGGGCATCCTTGCGCTCGCTTCGGGCTGCGCGCCAGCCGCCACGCCCACGCCGTTTCGCCCGCCGACTCCATCCGCGCCCACGCAGCCGCTTCCCACAATCACATCCATTCCCATCACAGCAACGCCCGCGCCGCTTCCCACCGCTTCACCCACCCCCGAAGGTCCCTGCACAAACGACCTTCAATTTTTAGAGGACATCACCATCCCGGATAACAGCGTTGTGCTGCCCAACTCCGCCATTGACAAACAATGGCTTGTGCAAAACACCGGCACTTGTGATTGGGATGCCAGATACAGGCTGAAATGGCTGGGCGGCGACCCGCTGGGAGCCGCGCAAGAGCAGGCGCTCTTCCCCGCCCGCGCCGGCACACAAGCCACCCTGCGCATCTTGTTTATTGCGCCCGCCTTCCCCGGCGTTTACGAGAGCTCGTGGAAAGCCATGGCGCCGGATGGCAGCCTGTTTGGCGATTATGTTTACATCTCCATTTCTGTCTCGCAATAGGAGGTTTTATGAACCCGGAATTTCCCCTTGTCTTTGAATCGTTGCGCGCCATTCTTAAGCCCTATGCAAAAAAATTATCGGTCAAAGCGGATACTGCTGAACATTTTTATCTTGACGGCGCATACAGCGAAAAATGGAAACGCGAACTTTTCTTTGGCGCGGCGCAGATAAAGAAGAATTATGTTTCATTTTATCTCATGCCTCTTTATATCTATCCCGATATGGAGGAAACCATTTCCGCTGAATTAAAAAAACACAAGCAGGGAAAATCGTGCTTCAATTTCAAAAAAGTGGAAAAAAAACTGTTTAGTGAGTTGAAGCAAATCACCAAGCAGGGGTTCGAGCGTTTTATGAGAGAAGAATATCCTTAATCTTAATTCACGCGAATTCACGCGCATAAACCCAAAATTCCCAAACGCGCAGTGAGCGTTCTCTAACGCGCCTAATTCATAAACCCAAACACCCGCCAACGCCAGCCGCGCAGTGAGCGTTCTCTAACGCTCCTAATTCATAAACCCAAACACCCGCCACAATTTTCGCATAAAGGTATGAGCTCCATCCGAATTCAAAAACTGATTGGGACAGCTGCCGGGAATCACCGCAATACCGTTCGCTTTGCACACTTCCACCGCAGATTGTGAAACGCTCGTCATGCTTTGCGCCAAACCGGGTTTTGTCCCCATCATACAATGCATCCACACATGCTTAATGCCCAAACTGGCGCACTGATTAACAATTTGGTCGGTGACTTTCGGGCTGGCAAGGATAAAAACCGCATCCGGCTTTTCGGGGATGGATTTCAAATCCGGGTAGCAGGCATCGCCCTCAAATGTTTGAATACGCGGGTTAACCGCATACACCTGATACCCCGCATTCTTGAATGTCTTATAGTTTAAGTTGCAGCCGGTATCGCGCTTGTCTGAAACGCCCACCACGGCAATCTTCTTTTGCGCCAAAAAGTCCTGAACCAAATCGTCCATCTTTGCCATTTTTATTCTCCTTATGTAAAACGGGATTATAGGCTCAGGGTCTCTCAAAAAACAGTGACAAACATCATAAAAAAAAAAGCCCCCGTCTGGGACAGGGGCTTTTTGAATTTACGCGGGCTGGGGCGTTCCGCTTTTCTTTTGCACCGGCGGGGGAAAGATGGCTTCAAATTCGGCGCGGTTGATGGTTTCCACTTCAAGCAGTTTGTTTGCCACAGCGTCCAATTCTTTGCGGTATTTGGTCAGAATCTTTTTCGTCAGCTTGTAGGCATCATCCACCAATTTGCGGACTTCGGCATCTATCTTTTCGGCGATGGCTTCAGAGTAATCGCGCTGTTCTGAAATTTCGCGTCCGAGGAAGATGAGCTCTTCTTTTTTGCCGTAGGTCATTAACCCCAGCTGGCTGGACATGCCCAGACGAGTGACCATCGTGCGGGCAATTTGAGTCACGCGCTCCAAATCGCTGGATGCGCCGGAAGTAACATCGTCAAAGATGATTTCTTCCGCCACGCGCCCGCCCAGCAAACCGACGAGGGCGGCAATCATCTTTTTGCGCGAGGTGAGGATGCGGTCGTCTTCGGGGCGGTACCACGTCAGCCCGCCAGCCTGTCCGCGCCCGACAATGGTAATTTTTTGCACGGGGTCCGCTTCGGGGATGGCATTCATCGCCACGGCGTGACCGGCTTCATGGTAAGCAATGATGCGCTTCTCTTCTTCGGAAATCAAACGTGACTTGCGCTCCGGTCCCATGACCACGCGCTCGATGGCTTCCTCCAACTCGGCTTGACCGATGGATTTTTTGTTGCGGCGGGCGGCGAGGATTGCGCCCTCGTTGACGAGGTTTTCCAAATCCGCGCCGACAAAACCGGGCGTTCCGCGCGCAATGCTGCCCAAATCCACCGTCGGCTCCAATGGCTTGCCTTTGACGTGAACTTTGAGAATCGCCTCGCGCCCTTTCATATCCGGGCGGTCAAGGGTAACGCGGCGGTCAAACCGTCCCGGGCGCAGCAGCGCGGGGTCAAGAATATCGGGGCGGTTGGTGGCGGCGATGATGATGATATTCGTATCGGTGTCAAAGCCGTCCATCTCCACCAGCATTTGGTTAAGAGTTTGTTCGCGCTCGTCATGCGAGCCGCCCAAGCCTGCTCCGCGCTGGCGTCCAACGGCGTCAATTTCATCCACAAAGATAATGCACGGCGAGTGGCGGCGCGCCTGCTCAAACAGGTCACGCACGCGGCTGGCGCCCACGCCGACGAACATTTCCACAAATTCCGAGCCGGAGATGGAGAAGAAAGGCACGCCCGCTTCGCCGGAGACGGCTTTTGCCAGAAGCGTTTTCCCCGTTCCGGGGGGACCTACCAACAGCACGCCTTTGGGGATGCGCGCGCCAAGTTGAATAAACTTTTGCGGCTCTTTCAGGAATTCGACCACTTCCTGTAATTCCTGCTTTGATTCTTCGGCGCCGGCGACATCGTTAAACGTCACAGTGGGATGTTCGCCGCTGAACATGCGCGCGCGCGATTTTCCAAACGACATGGCGGCATTGTTGCTGCCCTGCGCCTGCCGAAAGATAAACCACAACACGCCGCCCATAAATAAAATGGGAAGCAGATACGCCATGCTGGCAAGCACGCCGCTCCATACGGAAGGTCCGCTGGATTCAATTTTCACATTGGCGAGCTGTTCGGTCGTCACGCCATAATCGCGCAACTGTTGTATCAAGGTGTCTTCCGACTCTTTGCGTGATTCAATGGCGTCGGCTTCTGTGCCGCCTTTGTGAATCACACGAATGGTATCGTCGCTTTCAATCACAATACGGGAAATTTCGCCAGATTGAACTTGTTGCGCCACCTCGCTGATGGTCAGCGGAGGCAGGGTGGTGGTGTCGGTGCGCAAGCCCATGTACACCATTGCCGCAATGGCAACGATTAAAAGAAAATACACAAAAAACGATTGACTACGGGAATTCACGGAATCCTCCAAATTTGACTTGCCGCCTGATTATACCAAGCCCAAACCATAGACAACACGGCAAGGCAAAATATTATATGCTTTTCTAATATTGCATTCAGACGGAAAACAAGTCTTTTCGGCTTCCCTTTTTTGATAAAAAACCCACCCGCGAACGTTCAGTCCGGGGTGAGTTTGGATAATATGATGGAACTTGTGTTATTTAATCTTTGAGCGCAGCCATCGCCACAACAACCAAAAGATGAACGCGGGCGGGGCAAAGATGGGCAAAATAAAGACCGCCAGCCATATCAAAAAGTCCACAATACCTTGATACGCGGAAATTAAATTCTCTTTCGCATTTTGGTATGTTTCGCCGGGCATCCACGGTTCGGGAGTTTTGG
>DAOTZP010000360.1:0-2683 GCA_034434265.1 Anaerolineales bacterium
AGTAATTTTTGCGCGGCTGTTTCTGTGCCGGGGGTTTTGAAGCCGATGAAGTTATCAATTTGCCCAATGAAGATGATGAGCGCAATGCCGGAGGTGAATCCGCTGATGACCGGGGCGGGGATGAACGCGATGAACCGCCCAAGGCGCAGCAGCCCAATGATGAGCAGGATGATTCCGGACAGCAAACCTGCCACCCAGATTCCTTCCAGCCCATAACGTTGGACAAGCACAATAAGCACGGCAGACATGGCGCCGGTGGGTCCGGAAATTTGAAATGGCGCGCCAGCCAGCGCCCCGATGACAAGCCCAGCGAGGATGGCGGTGACCAATCCTGCGGCAGCGGACGCGCCGGATGCGACTCCAAATGCGAGCGCAAGCGGAAGCGCAACGGCGGCAACGGTAAGACCAGCCAGCAAATCCTGTTGAAATTTAATAAGCGAATAGTTTGCGAACTCGTCTTTGTAAAGACGAGACAGCGAACGGCGGGGCATATTTAATTCTCCATGCAAAAGATTAAAGAACAAAGGCTCGGCGCTCCCCAAAAGCGTCCTTTGTTTGCGGCGGCTATTTTATCATATCGCATTATAATAATTGCTCGAGTAGAAAAAGGAAAAGAATGAACCGAACACTCCATTTAATTTTTATTGTCGTTACTGTTGCATCGCTGCTTTTGTCCGCTTGCGCTGCGGCGGAAGAAACGCCTGCCCCGCAGGCGGATTATATTCAAACGGCGGTTGCCATGACGGTTGCCGCGAAAAATGCCCAGCCTGCCCCAAGCGATACCCCCCAGCCGCAGCCCACTCAATTGGTGTTTGTTCCCACGCTCACGCCGAATGCGCCTGCCCCCACTGCCGTAACTGCGCCGCAAACCAACAGCGGAAGCGCGTGCGCCAGCGCCAGTTTGGTCAGTGAGACGGTGGTGGATGGCACAATTTTCAAACCAAATACAAAATTCATCAAAACATGGGAAATTAAAAACACAAGCTTGTGCACATGGGATACAAATTACCGTATTGTCTTTTGGGGGGGCGACCTGATGGGCGGCGCGTATTATTACAACCTGCCCCAGATTGTTGCGCCGGGCGCTACTGTGCCTATTTCGCTTGCGCTTGCCGCGCCTGCCACAGACGGGGAGTTTACTTCCAAGTGGGTGCTGCAAACGCCCGATAAGGTGAATTTTGGCGTTGGGCAATACAGCGTGCCGTTTTCCGCAAATATTGTGGTGAATTCATCCGATACCCCCAATTACGCGGTGACTTCTGTGACTTACGAAATGGTGCGCGAACCGCCAACCGGCTGCCCGGCAAATGTGACTTACACGGCGTATGCCACCGTCACCACCAATGGACCGTTAAAAATCGAATACTACTGGCTGGAAAGCGACGGCACGCGCGGCGCAAGCGGAAGGATGAATATTGACACTGCAACCAGCGTGGTCATTCCAAACAGCTGGACGCTGCACATTGCCACCACTCCCGGCACGCGCTGGATGCAACTTTTCATCGGAATTTGGAACGGCGAAGGATACACATACAGCGAAACCTACCCCAAAGTGGAGTTCACCAAACTTTGCGGCGGATAAGTTTCAAGCCAATTTGATTGACCCAAAAAGGGACGTGGAAAACGCAAGAAACGCGGGCATGTTCCGCGCCCATGTTGTTTTCCGCGTCCCTTTGCTCTTAACGCAATTTTGTAATCTTTGAATATTCCCCAAATGCCTGAATCTTTCATGGACCCGCTGCGTTATAATAAAATTGTCAATGTTTGGAGGTTAAACCATGTATTTTCGTATGTTGTTTGCAAAAATAAGCGCCCTTTTATTGGCGATGCTGTTCGTAAGCGCTTGCACAATGGGGCAAACGCCCCCGCCGCCTGTGGATGTAAACGCGCTGCAAACGCAGGCGTTTGAAGTTGCGCTCACCGATATTGCTGTGCGTCAGGCGCAGACCGCGCTTGCCCAGCCTTCGCCAACCCATACCGCGCTGCCCACATTTACATCCCAGCCCACCTTTGCCCCGATTGGCGGCGCAACGCAGCCCGCATTTCCGGGCATGATGACCAACACGCCCTTCCCCGCTTTTACTCCGCTTGCGCTGGCTTCCGCTACGCCTGCTTCGCTTGCCACGGTCACCACGCGAAATGGATGCAATGACGGCGCGTATTTATCCGATAACGGTCCAAAAGACTGGGACGTGCTAAAACCAAATACACCTTATTCTGTAACGTTTTCCATTCAAAATACCGGCACCTGCACATGGGACGATGGATACGCATTTGTGCTGAATACGCAATTTTCCAGCCCCCAAGTCAAGTGGGAAAGAACCGAAATCGTCATTCAAAGCGCCGATAAGCCAACCCCGCCGCAGCACAGCCAGGCATTTACGGTGAAGTTCACCACGCCGAAAACCCCCGGAAAGTATGAAGTGTATTGGAAACTCCGCGATGACGCCGGGCAGCCGTTTGGTCCAATGGTTTGGATTAAGTTTGTCATTGAATAACCCCACAAAAGAGGACGCATGAAAACAAAATTCATCATCATGACTTTGCTTGCCGCGCTTGTGCTTGCCGCCTGCGCGCCTGCAACCCCTGTCATTCCCACACAGGATGTGGACGCGATTCGCACTTCGGCTGCCTACACCGTCGTAGCGGAATTTACCCTCGCCGCGGCATTATTCACCCCCAC
>DAOTZP010000361.1:0-3423 GCA_034434265.1 Anaerolineales bacterium
GCATTGGTGGTCCCCGCTTTGTTTTGGCGGGTGGTTCGTTGGCAATGTGGGCAGGTGGTCATCGCTCTATTTTAGCCCATTCTTTTTGACACTCTCTTTTTTTCATGATGATTTTAATATCTTAAATTGGGAGTAAAATACATTCATGCTTTTTACCGATACCGCCTTCATCGGCATTGACCCTGCTTCATCGGTCGGCTCATTCACCTATGCCGCGCTGGATAAAGACTTGAACTTGATTGCGCTTGCAAACGGCGAAATGGATGAAGTGACCGCGTTTGCAGCGGGGCAGCGCGCCGCAACGGTTGCCGTCAATTCACCGGCGGGAGCAAATCGCGGGTTGGCGCGCGAGGCTGCGGGGAAGCCCATGCTCGCCGCCCAAAAGACAAAACGAGGCGCCGAAATGCGCGCGGCGGAGCATCAATTGAGGCAGCGCGGCATTCTTATCTCCGGCACGCCTTCCAGCGCCGCGCTTGCGCCCGCGTGGATGAAATCGGGGTTTGGTTTATATCGCAGGCTTGCCAAACTTGGGTTTAAGAAATATCCCGATGAGGCGGGCGCGAATTATCAGGTGTTGGAAACCAATTCCCATGCAAGTTTTTGCGCGCTGCTGGGGCATCTGCCGCTTGGCAAGTCCTCTTTGGAAGGGCGTTTGCAGCGCCAGTTGATTTTATATGAGCGCGGATTAAAAATACGCGACCCGATGGATTTTTTTGAGGAGATTACGCGCCATAAAATCATGAAAGGCGCGTGGCCCCTCGACTTGCTATACCTGCCCGAACAATTGGACGCCATGTCGGCGGCATATACCGCGTGGCTTGCAGCCCGCCACCCTGAAAAGGTCAGCGCGGCGGGCGATGCGCGCGAAGGCTGGATAACGCTGCCCGCAGCGGAACTTAAAGAAAAATACAGTTTATGATTTTGAAAATTTTTGGTTGAGTTCCATCAAACTTGGTTCAACCATCACGCTGCCATCGGGGAAAATAATTGTCGGCACGCTGCGCATTCCATTGTTCACTTGCATAATAAATTCCGCCGCTTGCTGGTTGTTTTCCACCGGCACGCGCAAGTAGGGAATATTGTTTGCCTCAAAATAGGCGCGCGCGCGGTGACAGTCCGGGCAGTATTCGGTGGTGTACATCACAATTTGCGATGGCTTAAGGGTGTATAAGTCGCTCACAACGATTCTCCAAGATGAAATTTTCTTTTTACAGATGTGGAATTATCTGTCCGTCTTACTTTGCGGGATGACCTCTTCCGCCGCTTTTTGCAGGATGTGAAACCCAAGCCGCATCAGCCGCGCAAGTTCCGCCGGGGGAACGGGTCTGCCGTTTTTGAGTTTTTCCCCAGCCCTAAGCAGCGCGCCGCGCACTCCGCTGGCGCGATGCGCCCAAACCGAATCGGCTGAGATTTTTTCCAGCCGCGCGAGCAGCATGTCCATTAAATTTCCGGTTGTATCCATGCGCCTATTATATCTTTTTCTGGATTCGCCGATTTTGCCCTCACCCCCGGGGTTTTATGTTGCGCGTTCCCCCCGCGCTTAAAAAAAAACAAGTTGCTGCCCTTGCTTAATTTTTACCGCCGAGGCGCGGAGGACACGGAGAAATTCATGAAAAACTCTGCGCCCTCTGCGACTCGGCGGTTCAAAACAGGCAAAATCCTACTTCCCTTTTGAAGCGGCAACTTGCGTTAAAAAATAAAACCGCCCAAAGGCGGTTATTGGTCTTCCACTTGCAGGTCAACTTGTATTGTGCCGGAAATATCCTGCTGTGTTTTTTCCTCTTCCAAAATTTGCAGCACCTTTTTGCGCGTTTCATCTTTGGAAAGGTTGGTGACAGATACCCGGTGACGGATTGGCATATTGGGCGAAAAATCCATGTTAATATGCATGTTGAAGTTGTCATCCATGCTGTCCAGTTTTTGTTCGAGACGATGGATGATATTTTCCACAAACGCTAACAGGCTGTGAATGGCGTTATCCTGCTGTTCTGTGAGAATTTCTATTCCGTTGAATACGACTTTTTTATTCATGGATATACCCTTTGATGTTGAATAAATTTATCTGCCAATCTGCGTTTCAAAGTATATATCCGCTTTGGCTTGTAAAAGATTGTGCTTTCATTATTAAATTCAAGACTTAAGTCCCCCCGAAATTTGACCGCAGACCGCAACCCGCCGCCTGCGGTCAATGAGCGAAGGCGTGTTTTCGGAACGATGCAAATTTTTTTCAAAAAAATTCCGTAACGCATAATATTTTCTTTAATTGACTTCCTTCTTTGGCAGTGGTAGCATTTGGGCAAATGGTGAGTTTCTTTGTATAAAAATACGATTCTAAAAATCTGGCGAGCCATGCCTGTATGGGCGCATTTCCTCGCCGCAAAGATGGTCCGCGCAAAATTCCGCGCCGCCGTTGCCGCGTTGATTTTCAACGAGCGCGGACAAATCCTCCTCTTCAAGCATACCTATCGCAAATGGGAATGGGGCATTCCGGCGGGAAGCTTGGAACATCACGAACAGCCTGCGGATGCAATCATCCGCGAGTTTTATGAGGAGACATCCATGCGCCTGCAAATTGAAAAACTGTTGACCGTTGTCAGCGCGCGGGATGACCATCATCTCACCGCCGTGTATTTGTGTAAAATCATCGGCGGCGAATTTACGCCGTCCAACGAAGTCTCAGAGATGAAATACTTCGACGTGAATGATTTGCCCGAAATGCTGCTGGCGGAAAAAACGCTCATTCAACAAGCGGCGAATGGAGAAATGAAATAGCCGCAAGAGGTTTAATACAGAATCCATGTCCATTTTTTTTGATTCAACTTTCTTTTCCATAGCCATTGGTCACTTTATGGTGGATACATTTAACGCCAGCCGTCCTGTTCTGCTCACTTATCTTGGAATGAGCGAAACGGAAATCGCGTTGTTTTCAACCATTTATATTTGGGCGTCCGCTTTAACGCAGCCTGTCTTTGGCTGGCTTTCCGACCGCATAGGTCCGCGCTGGCTTGGCGCGGGCGGCGTATTGTGGATGACAATTTTCTACACTGCCGCGCTGCTCATTCCCGGCAACTGGGGACTCGCTTGTTTGATTATTGCCGCGCTGGGGTCTTCCTCTTTTCATCCGGTTGGCACGGTGCAAGCCGCCCTGCGCGGACGTGACTTGCTCAAAGGCAAAGAGACCACCTCCGCGTCATTGTTTTTCATGGCGGGGCAGTTGGGGCATTTTGCCGGTCCCATCATCACCGGGTTTGTGTTGTATTCGCTCGGCATTCCGGGCATGATGATTCTTCCGCTGGTTTCCATCCCTGTGGGGTTTTCGCTGTTGCACCAATTAAGGCATAATCATCCGCATCCCAAGGCGGAGCCGCGCCTTGCCAACAAAGCGAAAGCGGGCGCGATTTTTATTGTTGTTCTGGCTTTGGT
>DAOTZP010000362.1:0-2830 GCA_034434265.1 Anaerolineales bacterium
GGTGAAAAAACTGGAAGAAATGGCTGCCGGTTCCGGGTTGAACTGGAAAGCCTCCATTGTGGATTTCCTCAAAGTGCTGGGCATGGACTCGAGCAAGGAAGCGCGCATTGAACTCGCCAAAGAATTGGGCTGCCCCGAAGAACTCATCGGCGGCGATTATTCCAAGATGAACGTCTGGCTGCACAAAGAAGTCATGCGTCAAATTGCCCAAAACGGCGGGAATATTCCCAAAGAATTGCTCGACTAACCCGCGCAAAATCAACCTCCGGAGTTTTCAAAACCCCGGAGGTTTTGTTTTTTTGGGGGAGTATAATGGACGAATAACAATGTGTATGGTCGGCGTGGAGACGATAAAACATATCAAGGAGATGCCTTAATGTTAGCCAGGGTGTATTCATGCGCAGTTGTGGGATTGGAAGGCGTCATCGTTGAAGTGGAAGTGGATTTCAGCAACGGCATGGCGGGCGTCACCATCGTCGGCTTGCCCGATGCCGCAGTGCAGGAAAGCCGCGAGCGCGTGCAAACGGCGGTCAAAAACGCGGGCTTGCATTTTCCGCGTCACCGCATTGTTGTGAACCTTGCGCCCGCCGTCGTCCGCAAAGAAGGACCCGCCTACGACCTTCCCATTGCGCTCGGTGTGTTGATTCTCGCCGGTTACCTCCCCCAAGAGTCAATTCAAAACTCGCTTGTCATCGGCGAACTCTCGCTCGATGGATTGGTCCGCCACACGCGCGGCATTTTGCCTATGGCAGCCGCAGCCCGCGCCAATGGATATACGCGGATATTCGTCCCCGAAGCGGACGCGCCCGAAGCGGCTTTGATTCCAAATTTGGAAGTCATCCCCGTCCGTTCCCTCGCGGATTTATACAACCATCTAGCCGGGCGCCAAGCCATCCAGCCGTACCAACCCGCCGAACATTCCTCCGACCCGCTGTTCGTTCCCACCGATTTTAGCGAAGTGAAAGGACAGGAGCATGTCAAACGCGCCTTGGAAGTTGCCGCCGCGGGCGGTCACAACGTGCTAATGGTGGGCAGCCCGGGCAGCGGAAAAACGCTACTGGCGCGCGCCTTGCCCGGCATTTTGCCCGAAATGTCCATTGATGAATCGCTGGACGTGACGCGCATTTACTCGGTGGCGGACCAATTGCCCCCCGGCGCCCCGCTTATCCGTCACCGCCCGTTTCGCGCGCCGCATCACACCATCAGCCATGCGGGTTTGGTTGGCGGCGGAAACATTCCCAAGCCCGGCGAAATTTCGCTCGCGCATCGCGGCGTATTGTTTTTGGACGAGTTCCCCGAATTCAGCAGCCGCGTGCTGGAAGTGATGCGCCAGCCAATGGAAGATAAAGTCGTCACCATCAGCCGCGCCAAAGGCTCGCTGACCTTTTCCGCCAATTTTCAACTGGTAGCCGCCATGAACCCCTGCCCGTGCGGATATTACGGCGACGCGCAAAAGCCCTGCGCCTGCGCGCCCGGCGCGGTGATGAAATATCAAAAACGGATTTCAGGCCCCATGCTTGACCGCATTGACATTCATGTGGATGTCCCCCGCGTGGATTATGAAAAACTCAGCGGAGACAGACTCGGCGAAACGAGCGAAACGATTCGCAAGCGCGTACAAGCCGCGAGAGATATTCAACAAGCGCGCTTTTCCAATTACCAATCGTCAGGCACGCCAATCGTCTGCAATGCGGATATGCGCGTGGGCGAAATACGTCAGTTTTGCAAACTCGGCGAAGAAGGACAAACGCTGATGCGCGCCGCCATGAGTCAATTGCAACTCTCCGCGCGCGCGTACCATCGCGTGTTGAAACTTTCGCGCACCATTGCGGATTTGGCGGGCAGCGAAGAGATTGCCCCCGCGCATCTGGCGGAGGCTTTGCAATACCGCCCCAAAGTGATGTGAATTACATGGCGCGCTTTATCAAAGGCTGAACCGCCTACAAAGGCGACGCGTCGTCATGCAGTTCATTAACAAGATGCGCGCGCGCTTCCACTTCTTCCATTTTGAGCGAAGCGTATTGCGAGGCTTCCTTCATCAACTGCCCGGCTTGCTCCTCAGGCAGTTTTTTGAGGGTTTCGAGCGTGTATCCCTTTTCGCGCAGGTATTCTTCAATGAGCGTTTTCTCCAGCAGCGCGTTTGGGTCTTCCATCGGCTCTGTGTCTTGAATCGGTTCGGGTTTCATGGCTGCCTCCTTTTGAATAAAGAAAACGTCCTACACTTATAGTAGGACGTTTTGCCTTTAATTGCAAGTTGCAAAAATGAATATTTACTTGTAAAGCCAATCAGCGCGCCCGCCGCATGGTAAAATCGCCAATCGTAATTTTTGGAGAGATTGATATGATTAAACTCAGTTACAGCACCTTCGGCTTAACCAACCTCGATTTTCTGCGCGCCATCGAAGTTGTGGACGAAGCAGGCTACCCCGGTGTGGAACTTTCCTTTCACCGCGACCAATTCAACCCGTTCAACATCACCGATGAATATCTCGATGCCGTCAAGAAAAAACTCGACTCGCTCGAAGTAACCGCCGCCTGTGTTTCCACCGCTTCACACTTCTTCACGCCGCAGCGTCCGCACGAGCCTTCATTAATGAGCCCAGACCTGGCGGGGCGCAAACGCCGCATTGACCTGATTCGCCGCGGGTTTCGCGTCGCCCGCAAGTTGAACGTCCCGCTCGTCTCGTTTGGAAGCGGCTTCATCCGCGACGAGCACGTCAGCAACCCGTCGGGCAATCCGCGTGAACTGCTGGTGGACAGCATCCATCAATGCCTCAAAGAACTGCGCGACGATGACGACATCACCCTGCTCATCGAACCCGAACCCGGC
>DAOTZP010000363.1:0-8999 GCA_034434265.1 Anaerolineales bacterium
CGCCTTCCGATACGCTTCCATGGCAGAAGCCGCTTGCGTTTATGCTGGCGACTACCTTGGCAGTCGAGGCGCTGTATCTGATTTTCACCCGCGCCCAAACCGCGGTAACGGTCAATTCGCCTGACGCTTACGCCAACACAATGGACAGCCTGCGCGAGATGGCGTTGCAGCTTTTCAGTGAATATCTTTTGCCGTTTGAAATCACCTCCATTTTGCTGCTGGTGGCAATGGTCGGCGTGATTGTCCTCTCGCGGCAGGAAAAGGCAGGGCAGAAATAATGATTCCCGTGGATTACTATATCGCTTTGTCCGCAGTTCTGTTTGTTATCGGCGCGTTGGGCGTTCTCATCCGCCGCAATCCGTTGATAGTGTTCATGTCCATCGAGTTGATGCTCAACGCGGCGAACCTCGCCTTTGTTGCCTTTGCCAGCGTGTATAAAACCTTCAGCGGGCAGATTTTCGTCTTCTTCGTCATCGCCGTCGCCGCCGCCGAAGTCGCCGTCGGTCTCGCGTTGATTGTCGAAATCTTCAAGACCAAGAGAGACATCAACGTGGACGATTTGAATTCTCTGAAAGGATGAGGTTGGAGATTAGAGATTAGATGATTAGAAGATTAGAGATTAAACGAATAGAAGGTCAATCTCCAATCTCCAATTTCCAATCTCCAATCTTGGAGACTTTCTATGCACTTTTCTGAAACCGCTAACACAGGCTTTTACTTCCTCGCCCCGTGGCTGGTCTTTGCGCCCGTCATCGGCTTGCTGATTAACCTCTTCTTCGGGAAAAAACTCGGGGAGAAGGCGGTCGGCGTTGTGGCGAGTCTCGCGGCGGGGACGACCTTCGTGGTTGCCGTCCTGCTCGCGTATTCCGTCTCGATGAATCACGGCGAGGCGCACAGCGTTTTGCTCGCCCCGTGGATTCACATCGGCGCGCTGCAACTCGATTGGACCTTCCGCGTGGATTCGCTCTCCGCCACGATGATGCTGGTCGTCTCTGGCGTCGGCACGCTGATTCACGTCTACGCCATCGGGTACATGCATGAGGACGTCCGCTTCAAACACGAAGAAGGACGCTTCAATTTATTCTTCGTCTATCTCAACCTGTTCATCGCCGCGATGATGATTTTGGTCAGCGGCGACTCGTACCTGATGCTCTTCGTCGGCTGGGAGGGCGTGGGGCTTTGCTCCTTCCTGCTCATCGGCTTCTGGTACGAGATGGATACGCTGGCGCGGCCCTCCTGGGCGAACTCGAAGGCCGCGAAGAAAGCCTTCATCACCAACCGCGTGGGCGACTTCGGCTTCCTGCTCGCGGGCTTCCTCATGTTCTGGTATCTCGGCTCCTTCCAATTTGATGCGGTCTTCGCCGCCGCGCCCGAAATTGCACATTCGATGCCCTGGGTGATTGTGGCGATAACCCTCTTCATGCTGGTCGGCGTGGCGGGCAAATCCGCGCAGATTCCGCTTTACATCTGGCTGCCTGACGCGATGGCAGGTCCCACCCCCGTTTCGGCGCTGATTCATGCCGCGACGATGGTCACCGCGGGCGTGTATCTCGTCACCCGTTCCGCGCCGCTGTATTCGCTCGTTCCCGAAGCGCAATATATCGTGGCGATGGTTGGCGCTGGCACGGCGCTTTTTGCCGCGACAATTGCCGTCGGTCAATATGACATCAAGAAAGTCCTCGCGTATTCCACCATCTCGCAACTCGGCTTCATGGTCGCGGCGGTGGGAATGGGCGCGTATGTGGCGGGCATGTTCCACTTGATGACGCACGCCTTCTTCAAGGCTTTGTTGTTCCTCTCTGCGGGTTCGGTCATTCTTGGTCTGGAACGCGGACATCACGCGCACGCGCATCACGACTCGCATGATGACCATAAGAAGAAAGGCAAGAAAGAAGAACACGGTCACGGCGGACATGACGAACACGGCGAAGTATTTGACCCGGGCGACATGCGCAACATGGGCGGACTTCGCAAGACCATGCCTGTCACCTTCTGGCTGTATATGATTGGCACGCTGGCGCTCGCGGGTATTTTCCCCTTTGCGGGATTCTGGTCAAAAGACGAAATTCTGCTTGATGCGAGTTTGCATTACCCAAGCGTGTACGGACAGTTGACGATTGCCGCATTTTTCACCGCCTTTTACATGGGACGTCAAATCTGGATGGTCTTCTTCGGTGAGGCGCGCTCCGACCCCGCCAAGCACGCGCAGGAAAGCCCGTATGTGATGACCGTCCCGCTGATGATTCTCGCCGCGTTATCTATTCTCGGCGGCGCGTTGAATCTCCCGTTTGAAGGTTTTCACAATCTTGGTCACTGGCTGGGGTACACCCTCGGCGAAGTTCACGGCTTGCCGCTGAATCTTCAGGTCGCGGGCATTTCCACCGCGCTGGCGCTGCTCGCCATCTTCCTCTCGTGGCTGATTTACGGACGCAATCCGCTCAAGGCTGGGCAGATGGACCCGCTCAAGAAACCGCTCGGCTTCATCTTCACGGGCATGGAAAATAAATGGTTCGTGGATGAAGGCTACGGCGTGCTGGTCATCAAGCCGTTCAAGGCGATTTCCCAATTCCTCGCGGATGTGATTGACTGGCGCTTCTGGCACGACTTCGTGCATGATACCGTCATCGCGGGAACGTACAACTGGCTGAGCGAAGTCGCGCTCAACCGTTACGCCGACCAAAAAGGCATTGACGCTTTCGCCAACGGTCTCGGCGACGCGACCCGCTGGATTTCCGCCAACCTTCGCAAGATTCAAAACGGTTTTGTCCGCTCTTACGCGCTCTCCGTGCTTTTGGGCGTGGCGCTGATTTTAGGATATTTGATTTTCAAGTAAGTCACAGACCTGACAGGTTTGAAAAACCTGTCAAGTCTTAACTCTCGAATCCGAGGATAGAACATGGAATTTCTTCTACAACCCCTTACCCTGACGACCTTCTTCCCGGTTCTGGGCGTTTTGGTCATTCTGTTCATCAACTCCGAACAGAAGAACGCCATCCGCTGGACTGCGCTGGTCACCTCCCTGATTACCTTCGCCATCTCCCTGTGGATGTTCAGCCAGTTCAACGCGTCGAATCCCGACTTGCA
The DNA here is from genome assembly GCA_034434265.1 of Anaerolineales bacterium. Classification (GTDB taxonomy): domain Bacteria; phylum Chloroflexota; class Anaerolineae; order Anaerolineales; family Villigracilaceae; genus Villigracilis. Next base: position 3,085 of record DAOTZP010000363.1, read on the forward strand.
ACTGGAAGCCAAATACCCGTGGATTCAAGTCGCGGGCTGGAACATCTGGTACTACCTCGCCGTGGACGGCTTGAGCATCCTGCTCGTCCTGCTCACCGCCTTCCTCACGCCGATTTCGATTCTCTCCACCTGGAGCGCCGTCGAAGACCGCGTCAAGGACTTCATGGTCTTCTTCCTCCTTTTGGAAGTCGGCATGATGGGCGTCTTCCTCGCGCAAGACCTCTTCCTGTTCTACATCTTCTGGGAATTCACCCTCGTCCCGATGTACTTCCTCATCGGCATTTGGGGCGGACCGCGCCGCATGTACGCCGCCGTCAAGTTCTTCCTCTATACGATGGCTGGCTCCATCCTCATGCTCATCGCGATTCTCTTCCTCGGAATCAAAACCAACACTTTCAACATCCCCGACATGCTGGTCCGCCTGCCTGACCTGTACGCGACCAGCATTGACCCGCGCACGCAGATGATTCTCTTCATCGCGTTTGCCGCCGCCTTTGCCATCAAAGTCCCCATGTGGCCCCTGCACTCGTGGCTGCCCGACGCCCACGTCGAAGCGCCCACCGCGGGTTCGGTCATCTTGGCGGGTGTGTTGTTGAAGATGGGAACCTACGGTTTCCTGCGCTTCAACGTTCAACTCTTCCCCGACGCGACTGTCGCCGCGGCGCCGTACATCGCGCTTTTGGCGACCATCGGAATCATCTACGGGGCGGCGGTCTCCTACGCCCAGGCGGACGTGAAAAAACTCGTCGCGTATTCCTCCGTCAGCCATTTGGGATTTGTCATGCTCGGCATGTTCGCGCTCAATCCGCAGGGCGTGGCGGGCGCGATTTTGCAAATGGTCAATCACGGTCTCAGCACGGGCGCGCTGTTCCTTTTGATTGGTATGATTTACGAACAGACCCACACCCGCGAAATCAAAGTCTATGGCGGCTTGTGGAAGATTACCCCCGTCTTCGGCACGATGATGTTGATTGCATCCCTCTCCTCGATGGGCTTGCCCGGTCTCAACGGCTTCGTCGGCGAGTTCACCATCCTGCTCGGCGCGTTCGGCTCGAAGGCGATTGGCTCCCCGTGGTTTGCGGGAATCTCCGCTGCGGGTGTGATTATGGCTGCCGTGTATATCCTCTACATGTTCCAAAAAGTCTTCCTCGGACCGGCGGGCGAAGTCACCCATCACCACGAACTCAAAGACCTCAACTGGCGCGAGATTCTCACCATCGCCCCGCTGGTCGTCTTCATGTTCTGGATTGGCTTGTACCCCAAACCCTTCTTCGACATCCTCGCCCCCGCGGTGGAAAAACTTCTCTCCGCGCTGCCTTTATAAATACTTACCACTTACCAATTACTGATTACTGTTCACTGATTACTGCTCACTGGTAACTGGTAACTTGTAACTCGTAACTGGTAACTGGCAATTGGAGCGTTCATGACGCAACCTCAATTCTCAGACTTCTACACCATCCTCCCGCTCATCATCCTCACGGTTTGGGCGAGCATCCTCCTGCTCGTGGATTTATTCATCCCGCGCGGGCGCAAAGGAATCACCGCCGCGCTTGCCGCGCTCGGTCTCGCCGTGACGTTGGGATTCAGCATCTCGCAGTTCGGGCAGTCGTCCACTGGCTTTAGCGGCATGGTGAACCTCGACGGCTTCTCCGTCTTCGCCAACGTCATCCTGCTCATCAGCGGATTGTTTGGCATTGCCCTCGCCTACGGCTACAACCGGCGCATGGACACCCAGCGCGGCGAATACTATACCCTGCTGCTGTTCAGCGTGACAGGCATGATGCTCATGGCGCAAGCCGCCGACCTGATTGTCGTTTTCCTCGCGCTGGAACTTTTATCCATCCCGCTGTATGTCCTCGCGGCGTTTAATCGCAAACTGCAATCCGAAGAAGCGGGCGCCAAATATTTCCTGCTTGGCGCATTCGCCACAGGATTTGTCGTGTACGGAACGGCGCTGGTCTTCGGCGCAACCGGAACAACCAACCTCGCGCAGATTTTCCTGCTCGCGTCTTCCACTACCCCCAGCCTTTTACTCACCATCGGAGCGGCGCTGCTCCTCGTGGGTTTTGGCTTCAAAGTCGCAGCCGTTCCCTTCCACATGTGGACTCCCGATGTGTATCAAGGCGCGCCGACCCCCGTCACCGCGTTTATGGCAGCGGGCGCAAAGATAGCCGGATTTGCCGCGCTGCTGCGCGTGTTTGCCACCGCCTTCCCCGTCACCTCCGGCGACCTGACCGACATCCTCTGGGCGCTTTCCGCGCTGACCATGCTACTCGGTAACTTTGTTGCCATTTCTCAAACGAACATCAAGCGCATGTTGGCGTACTCCTCCATCGCGCACGCGGGCTATATCCTCATGGCGTTTGTCCCGTATGGAAATTCCGCCGTTGTCGCGGATTCTGTCGCCGCGGGCTTGTTCTACCTGATGGCGTATATGTTCACGAACTTCGGCGCGTGGGCGGTTGTGATTTCATTGGAGAAAGCCGAAGGCAAGGGACTCGAACTCGATGATTATGCGGGCTTGGCGAAGAAATATCCCGCGCTTGCCGTTGCGATGACCGTCTTCATGCTCTCCTTCATCGGCTTTCCCCCGACATTGGGCATGGTGGGCAAGTTCTACCTCTTCCGCGCCGCCATCGCCGGCGGATTTACCGGACTCGCCCTGCTGGGCGTCTTTACCTCGCTCGTCTCCGCGTACTACTACCTGCGCGTTGTGGTGCAGATGTACTTCAAAGAAGGCGACCCGGTCACAGAGCGCGAGCCCGGTCTGGCTTTCACCACCGGCTTGACCGCCGCCGTCACCGTCGTTTTGAGTTTCATCCCGCAGTGGTTGTTTTTGCTGGCAAGTCAGGCAGTGTTGAAGTAGAAGATTGTTTTATAAATCGAAACGAAACCTCCGAGGTCTTCAAAACCTCGGGGGTTTTTTAATTCATTAAACCGCTTTCGCCGCTTATAATACGACTGTTTCTACGAACCCCAAAGAGGTCTTATGCCCAAACGCCCATACGAAACCCCCAGAATTATGCACGACGCGCCTTTGCGGGAAGATTCCCCCAGCGCTGATTTTCACTTTGAGGACTTTGCGGCGACTCTGGCGCGGTTGATTGCCAGCAGAGATACCGATACCCCGCTGACCATCGGCATTAACGGCAAGTGGGGGTCGGGGAAAACTTCTTTGCTTTGGCTGATTAAAGACATGCTCGACCATCCGAAGAAGGGCGGGACGCATTGCTTTGCGCCGGACGACGAGAAGGACTTCCGCGCTTGCAAGACGGTCTGGTTCGACGCGTGGAAGTACAACGACGAAAAAGAATTGCTCGTGGCTTTAACGCGCGTGATGTTACAGGCGATGCGGGAGGACGGCTTTATTAACCAATTGCGGGCATGGTGGGAAGACCCTAAACAGCCTTCCTATGACTCTCTGGCAATGTTTATCAACGCGTTTGAGGCGAGCTTCGGCGGATTGGGCGCGGAGTTCAAGTTCAAGCTCGACCCCAAGAAGCACGAGACCCCCTCCAAATTCGAGCAATACGCGGCGTTCTTCGATACGTTCGACGAAACGTTCGAGCGGCTGCTGGCGCTTTGGGTGCATGGGGCGGGCGATTATCGAAAAATCAATCAAGCCAACGGCGCGCTGGTCGTTTTTATTGACGACCTGGACCGCTGCCTGCCCGCCAAAACCGTGCAGACGCTCGAGGCAATCAAACTCTTTCTCGACAAAAGCGGATGCGTCTTCTTGCTCGGCGCGGATACCGAGATTGTGGAAAAGGCGGTGACGGCGCATTACAAGAACGCCGACATCACCGGCGAGAGCGCCAAAGATTATTTGGAAAAAATCATCCAACTGCGTTTTGACCTGCCGCCCATTGTGGAGGACGCGATGGAGGGCTACCTCAAAAAGCAGGATAAACGGGTCGTGCCGGCGGAAATGCTGGAACGGTGGAAGGCTTTAATCGCCGCCGCGGAGGTAAACCCGCGCCGCGTGAAGAACGTGATTAACGACCTGAACTTGCAGTGGTATATGGCGACGAATTCCGGACAGGCGCAGGGACTCAACCGCGACGATTTCATCTGCTGGCAGGCGTTGATGCGCGCCGCGCCCCCAAAATTTGCCGCGCGCGTGCGGGACTTTGACAAAGAAACCCGTTACAAGTTTTTAATGGACGCGCTGAAATGGCAGCAGGGGACGCAGGAGGAGAAGGACGCGGTGAAGGGCTTTTTTGCCGAATACGAGGAAGACCGCGAGGCGAAACGCTTGAGGGGCGTGTTGAAGGAGATTTCGTTCAGCCCGAATTTCAACCCTGACGCGCTGCACGCTATCATTTACCTTTCCGCGCCGCCCGCAGCCGAGCCCGCCAAGCCTGTTTTGCCGCCGGAAACATCCGCCGAACCCGCGCCGGAATTGGCTCAAGAAATTATTTTTGAAAAACCCGCGCCGCCCGTCATGCGCGGCGAAGGCAAGGCTGCGCCGATTCGGGATGCGAGCCGCCTGCCGATTGGCGGGATGGAATTCGTCAAAATCCCCAAAGGCTCTTTTTTGATGGGCAGCACAAAGGACAATGAACTGGCGGATGATGATGAAAAGCCGCAGCATACGGTGGAGATTGCTTACGATTACTGGCTGGCGCGGTTTATTTTGACCAACCAACGCTTTGCCGAATTTATTCAAGACACAAAACATCAAACCACCGCGGAGAAGGAAGGCGGCTGGTCTCCGAAGGAGGGAAAATTTGTCAAAGGCATAGATTGGGCGCATCCGACCGACCCAAAGGAGAATTGGAAAGACAAGGAAGACCACCCCGTTGTGCAGGTCTCATGGGATGACGCGATGGCGTATTGCAAGTGGTTAAATCAAATTCTGAATTCTGAACTCAGAATTCAGAATTTGGAAATTCGCCTGCCTACCGAAGCCGAATGGGAAAAAGCCGCCCGCGGCGCCTATGCCAATGAATGGCCCTGGGGCAACGAATTTGACCCGAAGAAATGCAATTCCAGCGAAGGAGGCAAAAATGGCACAACCCCCGTAGGTATGTATTCCGCCCACGGCGGCGATTCGCCTTATGGCTGCGCCGACATGGTTGGCAACGTGTGGGAATGGACGCACACGTTAAAACAGGGGTATCCTTACAAGGCGAATGACGGACGCGAAATAGAAGACAGCCGTTCTCCCCGCGTGCTGCGCGGCGGTTCCTTCTTCAGCAATCGTGGGTACGCGCGCTGCGCGTATCGCGGCAACTACAATCCTCTCGACCGCGACAGCCTCGTCGGTTTTCGGGTTGGGGTTTTCCCCATCATACCTCTGTAATCTGAATCTCTGACCTCTGAATCTCTGAATCTCTAATCCTCTAATCCTCTCATCCTCTAATTCTCAAAAATGGAAATGCAACTACAAGAAAAACTTTGCAACTGGTTAAACCTGCGATGGGCGTATGAAGCCGCTTCGCGCGGCAAGCGCGGCAGGGAAGCCACCGCAAAATTTGAGATGTATCTTGGCGATAATCTCTTAAATTTGCAAGAATCTTTGGAGCAAAAAACGTACCAGCCGGGCGGGTATCGCAGCTTTTACGTGCATGAGCCAAAACGCCGCCTCATTTCCGCCGCCCCGTTCCGGGACCGCGTGGCGCATCATGCCCTGTGTAACGTAACCAATTACTATTTTGAACAGCGGTTTATCTCCGCCAGTTATGCCAACCGGTTTGGGAAAGGCACGCACAAAGCCATAGACCACTGCCAGAAATTGGCGCGGCGGCACAAATACTTCCTGCTTTCGTTTTTCTTTGTCCCCATATATGGCATGTTGGAAACCGCGCTCCCCGGTTCTTTTGTGATAATACACTTGACAACCCGGTTGTGTGGCAGCAGTTTGTTTATTACAGCCTCATCACATTAAGCACCGCAGGCTATGGCGATAT
>DAOTZP010000364.1:0-7827 GCA_034434265.1 Anaerolineales bacterium
GGAAGAAGGATTTTGCCTGTTTTGAACCGCCGATGTGCAGAGGGCGCAGAGTTTTTAATGAATTTCTCCGTGTCCTCCGCGCCTCTGCGGTAAAAAAATTTGCCTGTTTTGAACCGCCGAGTCGCAGAGGGCGCAGAGTTTTTAATGAATTTCTCCGTGTCCTCCGCGCCTCTGCGGTAAAAAATTAAGCAAGGGTAGCAACTTGGGTTAAAGTTATCAGATTAACTTTTTTGAACTTTCAAAGACATAAACCAACGGGTTAAAAAGAACGCCGCCGCCCATGCAAGAATATTCAGAGCGACAAAAAACAGGATGATATTCCACAACCCGGAATTAAAAATCGGAGACGGCGGCGGGTGCATGATATTTTCGGCTGTGGAAAAAACAACCCGCAGCGCAATAATATAAAGAACATTGCCAAGCGAGGTCAACCATTTGATGTCAAATATCCATAAGCCAAGTTGAAGCAGCACGCCGGTAACGGCAAATATCATGGCAAGTCGAAAGCGCGGCTCGGCAAGGAACAAGCCGTTCCAGTTGGCTTGCATGGCAAGCAGCGAAAGCGGCAGGTAAGTCACCCAAAAGACAATGCCTGCGCGTCCCAAACCGGCGCTCCACTCATGAAAAACTTCCTTGCGGGTGAGCAAGCCAGCCAGCCCAGCCAACGCAGCGGCGGCAAAAGCGGCTTCGGCTGCAAGCACCCACGCGCCATGCAGATACACAAGGCGGACATTTGCACCCAAAGATTTTTCTTCGGGTCCGAACATTGCCATCAACGCAATGACGATGATGGTTAGAAAAAAATACCCCAGCGGCGATTTAAGTTTGTTCATGTGTTGGATTGTAATTCACGCAATCGCGCCGATGAAGTGATGAACATCCGCTTTTGCGCGGATACTCTTCGTTTCATTTTGTGATAGACTGAAATGGTTTGTTAGATTCAAGCGACAAGGAGTGTTTGAATGTCATTGGAAAAAATCAAAGAACGCGAATGGCACGCATTAAGTGCGGACGAGGTATTAAAACATCTCGAAGTGCATGAAAACGGGCTGACCAGCGCCGAGGCCGAAAAAAGGCTCGCCTACTATGGACCAAATCAACTGAAAGAAGCGCCACGTCCGGGCTTTTTTTCCATGCTGTGGGCGCAGATTAATAACTTTGTCGTTATTCTGCTTATCGTTGCATCCGCCATTTCGGCGCTGCTCGGCGATTATATTGAAGCCGCCGCCATCATGGCGATTGTGGTTTTGAATACGGCGTTAAGCATTGCGCAAGAACAGCGCGCGGAGCAGGCGCTTGCGGCGCTGAAAAAACTCGCCGCGCCCGACGCCCAAGTTCTGCGGGATGGAACGCGCCGCGCAGTGCCGGCGTACAATCTTGTGCCGGGCGATATTGTTTTTCTCGAAGCGGGCAATTTCGTCCCCGCCGATTTACGCCTGCTGGAAGCAGTGAACCTGCGCGTGGAAGAAGCCTCGCTCACCGGCGAATCGCTGCCCGTGCAAAAAAACGCCGCGACGGTGTTGGATAAAAATGTCCCGCTGGGCGACAGAAAAAACACCGCGTTTATGGGAACAGTGGTGAACTACGGACGCGGACGCGGCGTGGTCACCAGCACCGGCATGAGAACGCAGCTTGGGTTGATTGCCAGCATGTTGCAAAGCGTGGAAACCGAAGAAACGCCACTGCAAAAAAGGCTCGACCAGTTGGGAAAAACATTAAGCGCCGCCTCGCTGTTTTTGGTGGCGGTTGTGTTTGTCGTCGCGCTGATGAATTACACCGAAATTGGCATGTTGTTTTCCGCGCCGCTGGAATACTTTAAGACATTTGCGGCTGAAGTGACCGACGTATTCATCATTGCCGTCAGTCTGGCAATTGCCGCCGTGCCGGAAGGCTTGCCCGCAGTGGTGACCATTTCGCTTGCGCTCGGGATGCGCGAGATGATTCAACGGCACGCGCTCATTCGCAAACTCTCCTCCGTGGAAACGCTCGGCTCGGCAACGGTTATTTGCTCCGATAAAACCGGCACGCTCACACAAAACGAGATGACAGTCACGCGGGTGTGGGCGGGGGGCGAGCTTGTTCACGTCACCGGAACGGGGTACGCGCCCGCAGGCGAGTTTCAAATGGATGGCAAAACGGTGGATTTGAAAGAACATCCCGCCATCCTTTCCGCGCTCTGGCTGGGCGTGCTGAACAACGACGCGGAAATTGAAATTACAGGCGAAGAGAATTCGCAAAAAACTTACCGCATCGTCGGCGACCCGACCGAAGGCGCGCTGCTGGTTGCGGCGGCAAAAGCGGGCGCCATTCATGTGGAAATTGACGAGGCGTATCCGCGCGAGAATGAAATTCCATTTGATTCGGAACGCAAACGCATGATTACGATTCATGACGTGCGCCACCCCAAACCCGATGACCCTTCTCCATTTCAAGATGAACAACACAAAGACTGGGATGTGATTGCAATAAAAGGCGCGCCCGATATTGTGCTGGAACTTTGCACCCAAATTCAAGGCGCGGATAACAAGCCCCGTCCGCTGACGGCGGAAGACAAGCAAGCCATTCTCGCCGCAAACGACGCCATGACCAAAGACGCGCTGCGCGTGCTGGCAGTCGGCTACCGGCTCGAAAGAGACGTGCCGGACAACCCCGAAGATTTGAAAACCGAAGAACTGGAAAAAAACCTCGTCTTTGTCGGCTTGCTCGGCATGATGGACCCGCCGCGCATTGAAGTAAAACCCGCGCTCGAAAAAGCGCGTCAAGCGGGCATTCGCACGGTGATGATTACCGGCGACTTTCCCAACACCGCCAAAGCCATTGCCCAAGCCATTGGGCTGCTGCGACCCGGCAAAGGCGTAATGACCGGCGCGCAGCTCGACGAGTTGAACGACGCGCAGATGAAAGCCATCATCGAAGAGACCGACGTCTTCGCGCGCGTTTCGCCCGAACACAAAATGCGAATCGTGGACGCGCTGCAAGCCAACAACGAAGTGGTTGCCATGACCGGCGACGGCGTGAACGACGCGCCCGCAATCAAACGCGCCGACATCGGCGTGGCAATGGGAATCACCGGCACGGACGTTGCCAAAGAAACCGCCGACATGGTGCTGACCGATGACAACTACGCCAGCATCGTCGCCGCAGTGGAACAAGGGCGCATCATCTACGGCAACATCCGCAAGTTTGTATTCTTCCTGCTTTCCTCCAACATGGCGGAGATTATGATTATCTTCCTCGCCACGCTTGCCGGGCTGCCTGCCCCGCTGACCGCCATTCAACTGCTTTGGCTCAACCTCGTCACCGACGGCGCGCCCGCGCTTGCGCTCGCCATGGAAAAAGGCGACCCCGACGTGATGCAGCAAAAGCCGCGCGCAAAAGACGAACCGATTATCAACCGTTCAATGGGCATTGGAATCACCGTACAAACCATCGCGCAAACCGGCGCGACGCTCGGCGCGTTTGTGCTGGGGCTGGCATGGCATCTCGAAGCGGGCGCGTTCATCCCTGCGGGCGAAAGTATGCTGCACTATGTCTTGAATCACGACTGGCGCGGCGTGGATGTGCAAACCGCAGAAACGATGGCATTTGTCACGCTTTCACTGGCGGAACTCTTCCGCGCTTACACCGTCCGTTCGGAACGCGCCTCGCTCTTTACCATCGGCGTTTTTTCCAACAAGTACATGCAATACGCTGTCGGGGTTTCGATTATCCTGCTGCTGCTGGTGTGCGCCGTTCCATTCTTGCAGCCCATCTTTAACACACACTTCCTTTCCGCGTATGAGTGGATGGTGGTTGTCGTTCTTGGGCTGATACCCGCCGCTGCGGAAGAAATCACAAAATTCTTTTTAAGAAGAAAAGCCATGTAATAAAAAAACGGAGGTTTTCAAAGCCTCCGTTTTTTTTATTTTCTCGCGTGGACAACAAACACGCGATGCGGAATCTCCAAAACGAGCATGGCTTTTGTAAACTCCTCCAACGCGGATTTTAACTCCGCGTCGAACTTTGCCACATCCTCTTCACTTAGACTCGCCCCAACCCCGGAACTCGCGCGAATGCGTCCGCGCCACGCGTCCGCCGCATACATCACAGGCAAATCAAACGAATATGATTGAATATCCACAAAGCCCGCTTCGCCGAGGTCGCGCAGCCAATCGGGGTATATGCCGCACTTGTTTCCAAAACGCTCGTACCACGGCGCGTTATATTTTTGAATTAATTTCTCAGTCGCATCCACCACGTTGCCCGTGAGCGGAAGCCAGTCAAAATGCGCGATGATAACCCGCCCGCCCGCTTTCAAAATTCGTCTCACTTCCTGCGCCGCGCGGGGACGGTCAAACCAGTGCCAGCATTGCCCGGCTGTGACCACATCAAAAGCCTCATCGGGCAAACCGGTTTCTTCCGCTTTGGCAAAACGAAAATCCACTTCCACACCTTGCTGCAAGCACAAGTCTTTCGCCTGTTCAATCAATTGCGCGGAAATATCAATAGCGGTCACATCGCAGCCGCGCGCTGCAAACCCGCGCGCCAGCGTGCCGGTTCCGGTGCCAAGGTCCGCCAGCCTGTCGCCGATTTTAACCAACCCGTCTTTGAAGACGCGCTCAAAAAATTCAACTGGAAAACCGGCGCGGTGTTTGGCGTAATCCTCTGCCGTCAGCCCAAAGTTGACTTGCATGGAATAACCTCCAAAAGTGGGATGTGGAATTGTATCTTAAACCCCCCCATGCGCTGAAAAGAAAACAAGACCGCTTATATCTCCCTCTCTGATTGGTTCTTTTGTCATTTCTACAAGGCTTGTCTTCTGCCAACTCCTGAACTTGCGCGCGTTCCTGTTTGTGGAGCATCTTCTCGCATCAAGGTCAAATACGGAGTCACAAATGCCCATTCTTCATCGGTTACATCACTTGAATACGGTTTTCTCGACGTTCGCCGAGTTTACCATCCTAACAGCGCATAACAGGTTCTAGTTGCGCGGCGGGCGCAAAATCTTTCCCTTTGCAGGCGCAAATTATACTCATCCTTTATAATCCATCTAACTTTTTTGAAACAGGAGATGGCTATGGAATACACATCCATTTTGACCGAAACGCGCGGGCGCGTGGGCATTGTAAAACTGAACCGCCCGCAGGCAATGAACGCCTTTAACACCGTCATGCTGCGCGAACTGTTCGACGCGCTGGAAGCCTTTGACAACGATGAAAACATCGGCGCGATTGTGGTGACGGGCAATGAAAAAGCCTTTGCCGCAGGCGCGGATATTAAAGAGATGGCGGAAGCAACGCCGTTTGAGATGATTACGCAAGGGCGCGTGGAGTTGTGGGACCGCATTCGCGGCATTAAGAAAGTGGTGATTGCGGCGGTCTCCGGCTGGGCGCTGGGCGGCGGATGCGAGTTTGCCATTTCGTGCGATATGATTATTGCAAGCGAATCCGCAAAGTTTGGACAACCCGAAATTACCATTGGCGTCATCCCCGGCGCGGGAGGCACGCAGCGGCTGGCGCGGCTGCTTGGCAAAAACCTGACGATGGAAATGGTCATCAACAACCGCACGCTGACTGCCGAAGAAGCAAAACACTTCGGCTTGGCGAATCGCGTTGTGCCGGTGGAGGGCTATCTCGATGCCGCCGTTGCGTTTGCGGAAGAAATTGCCTCGCGCGCGCCGCTTGCGGTTCGCATGGCAAAAGACGCGGTCAATGCCGCGTTTGAGACCACGCTCACCGAAGGCTTAAAAGTCGAAAAGCGGAATTTTTATCCGCTGTTTTCAACCGAAGACCAAAAAGAGGGCATGAGGGCGTTTATTGAAAAACGCAAACCAAATTGGAAGGGAAAGTAGTAAACTTTTCGCAGTCCCGATGGGTTTTATAAATCCTGTCAGGATTTTAAGAAAACAACCCCACAGATGAAACAACTTTTGCAAAACATCAAAAACGGCAGTACCACCATCGAAGAAGTTCCAATCCCCACGCCGCGCGAAGGGCAGGCGTTGGTGAAAGTTTCCGCTTCGCTTGTTTCGGCTGGCACGGAACGCATGGTGGTGGAATTTGCCGAAAAGAGTCTCGCGGGCAAAGCGCGCTCGCGTCCCGATTTGGTCAAACAAGTGTTGGAAAAAGCCAAGCGCGAGGGGCTGCTTCCCACCGTGCAAGCCGCCTTCAACCGTCTTGACCAGCCGATGGCGCTTGGCTATTCCTCCGCCGGTACAATCGTTGCGCTTGGCAAAAACATGAGCGGTTTCAAAGTCGGTCAGCGCGTGGCGTGCGCGGGCGGCGGATATGCTGTTCACGCGGAATACAACATCGTGCCGCGCAACCTGCTCACTCCGCTGCCTAAACAAGTGGATTTTGAATCCGCCGCGTTTACCACGCTGGGCGCAATTGCCCTGCACGGCTTTCGGCTTGCCGAACCGCAACTTGGCGAAAACGTCGCCATCATCGGTCTGGGATTGCTGGGTTTGATGACGATTCAAATGGCAAGCGCGGCTGGATGCCGCGCGCTCGGCATTGACCTTGACCCCAAGCGGGTCGCGCTCGCGTCTTCGCTCGGACTTCAAGCGGTTTTGCGCGGGCAGGCTGAATCCGCATCCCAAGCCTTCACCGCCAATCGCGGGTTTGATTCCGTCATCATCTGCGCCGATACCTCCTCCAACGACCCGATTGAGCTGGCGGGAATCATTGCCCGTGACCGCGCAAAGATTGTCGCCACCGGCGCGGTGGGGCTGAACTTTCCAAGAAAAATTTATTACGAAAAAGAACTCTCTTTTATCAACTCACGTTCCTACGGACCGGGACGTTACGATACAAATTACGAAGAAAACGGAAACGACTATCCCATCGGCTACATCCGCTGGACGGAAGGGCGCAATTTTCAAGCCGTAGTGGAAATGCTGGCAAGTAAAAAGTTGCGGGTTGAAAGTTTGATTACGCACCGCTTTCCCATTGAAGAGGGCGCAAAAGCGTATGAGGTGATTACAGGGAAGAAGAAAGAGCCGTTTTTGGGCGTGCTGTTGAAGTACCCTGACGGGAAAGTTTCGGGCGATGCAGTCTCACGCATCACGCTTAAGCAGCCTGAAACAGGAAAGCATGACACGGTAAAACTCGGCGTGCTGGGAGCGGGTTTGTACGCCAATGCCACGTTATTACCTGTGATAAAAAGCCGCAAAGATTTTGAACTGGTTGGCATTGCGTCTTCGGGCGGCTTGCACGCGCAGCATTCGGGGAAAAAATTCGGGTTTCAATATGCAACCTCATCCGAAGATGAAATCATCAACGACCCAAACATCAACACTGTGGCAATTCTCACCCGGCACGATTCCCATGCGGAGTTGGTTGTAAAGGCGTTGAAGGCTGGCAAGCATGTCTTTGTGGAAAAGCCGCTCGCCATTACCATTGAGCAACTTAAGAAAATCGAAAAGCAATTAGCAATTACCAATCGCCAGTTGCTTGTTGGCTTTAACCGTCGCTTTTCTCCGCTGGCAAAATCGCTCAAATCTCACCTCTCCAATTTTCAAGAGCCGAAGTATCTTCACTATCGCGTGAACGCAGGGTACATTCCCCTCAATCATTGGACTCAGGATGAAAAAATCGGCGGGGGAAGAATTATCGGCGAGGCGTGCCATTTTATTGATTTGATTGCTTACCTTGTAGGCGAGCCGCCTGTTTCGGTCACAACCCATGCGCTGCCAAACGCGGGCAAATACCGCGAAGATAACGTGAGCATGACGTTCACCTTTTCTGATGGTTCGATTGGCGTGGTGGATTATCTGGCAAATGGCGACAAGTCGCATCCCAAAGAGCGGCTGGAAGTATTCTGCGAGGGAAGCATTGCCATTTTGGA
>DAOTZP010000365.1:0-9087 GCA_034434265.1 Anaerolineales bacterium
CCAAAACCACACAAAACCCCGGCGGTTTGCGCGCCTGCCGATTTGCCGGAACGAATATCCACAGTGGTATCGCCAATCATCAAGCAATGTTCGGGGGGAACGCCCATTTTTTGGGCGGCAAACAAAATCGGGTCAGGGTAAGGTTTGGTGTGCCGGGCGGATAAACAGGTAACAATTACGTCAAAGTATTTCACAAGCCCAAAATGCTCAAGAAATGCCATCGTGCCGGTTGCATCACGGGCGCTGACGACTGCCATAGGATAACGACCATGCAAACTTTGCAGCAGCTCGTCCACGCCGGGGATGAGTAAAAAGGCGCGGCGGGAGCGGTGACGGTGGCGCGCCAGCCAATCCAGCACAGCAATCATTTCGTCGTCCAGTCCTGCGCGGTCGGCAAGCCCAAGCAAGGCATTGCCCGGCGCTTCCGCCCACATCACAAACCGCCGCGCGGCGCAGTCTGGGTCGCGGAAAAAAGCGCGAGGCAGCCAGCGGGCAACAGTCTGCGCGTACAAATCATCCGTATCGCTTAATGTGCCATCCACGTCGAAGCAAATGGCTTTGATTCGAGTTATGTCAATTGCCATACAGCGATTGTACCAAAGAGACCGCCTGAAAAGTCTGTACTTTGTTTTAAGGTTATGATTTAATAGAGACATGACAAATGACCGCGCGCGTTCCCTGCTTGAACTCCTCATCCACGTGAGCCGCGAAGTTGCCTACGCGCTGGATTTACGCACTGTTTTGCAGCGCCTTTTATTTGCCGCAACCGAACACGTTGGCGGCGAGCGAGGCAGCATTGTTGTATTAGATGACCACGGAAAACCTGTGGACGCAACCATCGTCTATGGCGACAAGTTCCACGAGCATACAACCCAACAACTGCGGGACACAGTGGAAAGAGGTTTGGCAGGCTGGGTGGTAAAAAACAGAAAACCCGCGCTTGTTCCCGATACCAGCAAAGATGAGCGCTGGCTGCGCCGCGTTGATGATACGGCTGAAAAAAGCGGAGCAAAATCCGCTATTTGTGTCCCCCTCATTGCGCGCGAACGCCTTGTGGGCGTGCTTACATTAGTACATCCCAAACCAAACAACTTTACCAATGAGCATTTGGAGTTAATGCAAGCCATTGCGGACCAGGCAAGCATTGCCGTGCTTAACGCGCGGCTTTACACAGAAAGCCAGCGGACAGCCAGAGTGATGACCGCGCTTGCGGAAGGCTCCGCCGCCATTAACGCATCGCTGGAATTACCCGACGTGTGGCGGCGCATTCTCAACTACACCATGCAGGCTTTACAGGTGGAGACCGTGGCGCTTGCATTGATTGACCCCGCAACACAAGACCTGATTTTTGAAGCCGCAGCGGGTCACAACTCCGGCAACATTACCGGCAAGCGCGTTCCCCACGGGCAAGGATTGGCGCACACGGTTATCCAAGACCAGCGCGGCATTGTCGCCGCAAACCTGAATGAAAAACAATACAGCGAAGCCGACCGATTCGCGGGAATTCAAATGCGCGCGCTCGCCATTGCGCCCATCCAATCGCAAGGAAAAGTCATCGGCATCCTCGAAGCCATCAACCCCATCAACCGCGCCTTCGATACAGACGCCCTGCTGGTCATGAGCGGGTTGGGCAGCCTTGCCGGAACCGCCATTCAAAACGCGCAATTTTTGGACCGCCTGCAAAAAGCGCACCAGCGTTACCGCGAATTGTTTGAAGACAGCATTGACCCAATCCTCATCACCGATTGGGATGGAAAAATCCTAGAAGCAAACCGTCACGCGGAAACCATCAGCGGCTATAACGAGCAGGAAATTCACAACGCCAGCGTTGAACAGCTTCATGAAGTAAAATGGAACGTCACCGGATTAAATTTTGAAACGCTGCGGGAAAACAACACCTGCATTTACGAATCATATTTGCATGTAAAAAACGGCGAGGCGGTCCCCGTGGAAGTTCATGTGCGCCGCGTGGAATTTGATGAAACCGATTCTCTGCAATGGATTCTGCGCGATATTACCGAACGCAAAGAGCTGGACGCGCTGCGAAACGACATGGCAGCCATGATATACCACGACTTGCGCTCGCCGCTCGGCAACATGGTCTCAAGCCTGGATATGCTCAGCAACATTGTAGCCAATGACGAAAACGCGCAATCCGTGCTTGCCATTACCCAACACTCCACAGCGCGGATGCAGCGATTGGTGAACTCCCTGCTTGACATCAACCGCCTTGAATCCGGCAAATCCATTGCCGACCAGCAACCGGTGGAACCGATTGCCTTAATGCAGGAAGCCATACTCGATATTCAGCCGTCCATTCAAGGCAAAAAACAAAAAGTGGAATTCATCCCGTCCGCGCCGTTGCCGCACATTTGGGCGGACCGCGATATGATTCAACGTGTGCTGGTCAACCTGCTTGAAAACGCCAGCAAATTCACGCCCACCGAAGGCATTATTCAAATCGGCGCGCAGCAAAAAGAAGCAGGCTTTGTCACTTTCTTTGTGCGCGATAACGGACCCGGCATCCCCCCGGAAGACGCGGAGCGCATCTTCGACAAATTCACCCGCCTGCGCGGCAAAGACAAACCCGGCGGGCTGGGAATTGGTCTCGCCTTTTGCCGTCTTGCCGCGCGCGGACACGGCGGCAAAATTTGGGTCGAAAGCGAAGAAAACAAAGGCGCAACCTTTTTCATCACCATACCAACCGCAAATTCGTAAAGGAATCCTATGCAGGAAATTGCCAAAAACATTTATATTGAAGAACAATACCCCGGCGTTACGCTGGGAGTCATCGTCACCCCGCGCGGATTAATTCAAATTGACGCGCCGCCTTCCCCCGAAGACGCGCGCGCATGGCGCGCCAGCCTGATGAATTTAAGCGGCGGCATTGAACGCATTCTCGTCAATTTGGACGCCCACCCCGACCGCACACTCGGCGCGCGCGCAATGGATTGCCCCGTGATTGCCCACGAAAAAACCGCGCAACTCTTTCGCTCGCGTCCCAGCATCTTCAAAGCCCAAGGCGAAGAAACAGGCGCGGAATGGGAAACCATAGCCGGGCTCGGCAGCGTGCGCTGGGCAGCCCCGGAAATTTCTTTTACCGACCAAGCCATCCTGCAATGGGATGAACATCCCATCATCCTCGAACATCATCCGGGACCGGCGCACGGCGCAATTTGGGCGCTCATCCCGCATCAAAAAGTAATCTTCATTGGCGACGCCGCGCTCAAAAACCAGCCGCCCTTTCTGGCAGGCTCAAACATCGCCGAGTGGATTTCCTCGCTGGAACTTTTGCTCAGCGCGGAATACAAAGGATACACCATTGTCAGCGGACGATGCGGCGTCATCACCACAAGCGTTGTAAAAAATCAAATTGACTTTCTCAAACAAGTGCAATCCAAGCTCGATAAAATCACCACCAAAAAACCGCAGCCAGCCACTGTGGAGAAAATCGTCACATCTTTAATGACATGGTTCAAAGCGCCGGCAGCCCGCCAAAAACAATTTGCTCAACGCCTGCGTTATGGGTTGCTGCACTACAACACGCGGCAGGAACAAATCGTAAGCGACCCGGTTGAGGATTAAACATGTTTCCTCTTTTACAACTTTCCCGCGGCGGCGCAATAGAATCCACGCACTTCGGCTCGATTGCGGTTGTTGATTCCAACGCAAATTTGCTGTATTTTTATGGCGACCCGCACACGGTCGCCTTTTTACGCTCCTCCGCCAAACCGTTTCAAGCCATTCCCTTTGTGGAACGCGGCGGCGTTGAGCATTACCAATACACCCAAAAGGAACTTGCGATTACCTGCGCTTCACACGAAACCGCGTTGATGCACCTTGAAACCGTGAAAGCCATGCAAAAAAAAATCGGCATTGAAGAACATCATCTGCAATGCGGTCCGCACATGCCCGGCGATGCGGAACATTTTCGCAAAGTCATCAAGCAAGATATTCCCCTCACGCCCAACTTCAACAACTGCTCCGGCAAACACACCACCATGCTCGCCCACGCAAAAATGCGCGGGCTGCCTTTGGAAACGTATCTCGCCAGCGACCACCCCATTCAACAAGATATTCTGAACACGCTTGCCGAAATGTGCGGCATTGAAAAGGAAAAAATCATCCCCGGCATAGATGGATGCTCCGCGCCAAACTTTGCCATGCCGCTGTTTCATGCCGCGTTGGGAATCGCGCGTCTTTGCGACCCGCGAAACCTATCGAGCGGGCGGGCGGATGCCTGCCGCCAAATTACCTCCGCCATCACCGCGCACCCCGAAATGGTCGCCAACCACGGCGAGTTCGACACCGAGCTGATGAAAACCGGCGGCGGAAAAATCATCACCAAACGCGGCGCGGAGGGATTTCAAATCATCGGCATTCTGCCCGGAGTCATCAGCGAGCGCGGCATCGGAATCGCCTTCAAAGTTACGGATGGCGACCCCGCCCGCATGGGAGACGACCTTGCATCCCGCGCGCGCGTCCGCCCTGCCGTCAGCCTTGAAATTTTGCGCCAACTCAAAGCCTTGAATGAAGCGCAATTGGAAAGCCTTGCAAAATTCGGCCCCAAGAAAATTTTGAAAAATTACGCAGGGTTGATAACAGGCGAATCGCATCCTGCGTTTGTGTTAAACAAAAATTAGCGCAATGAAAAATCTCAAATCACGCGCGCTTGCAATTCACAAAAAATTGCTGGGAGTTTTTGGCGAACCCGTTTGGAGAAATCCACTGCCCGCCATGGATGAACTTGTTTCAACCATACTCTCGCAAAACACAAACGACGTGAACCGCGACAAAGCATTTAACCTGCTGCGCGCCAAATTCCCCGCATGGGAACAAGTCCGCGATGCGGATGTGAACGAAGTCATCGAAGCCATTCGCCCGGCGGGTCTCGCCAACCAGAAAGGTCCGCGCATTCAACAAGTGTTGCGCGAAATCACAGAAGAACGGGGCGGGTTAAATCTCGAATTTCTGAAAAATCTGCCCGTAGAAGAAGCCCGCGCGTGGCTGACCAACTTCAACGGCGTGGGACCGAAGACCGCCGCCATCGTATTGTGTTTTTCGCTGGGCATGCCCGCCTTTCCGGTGGATACGCACATCTACCGCGTCAGCGGACGAATCGGGCTGCGCCCGCAAAAGATGACCGTTGAGCAGGCGCACCCGCATTTGGAATCCCTCTTTCCGCCCGAAACGTATTACGCCGCGCATTTGAACTTAATCCGCCTGGGGCGCGAAATCTGTCAGGCGCGAAAGCCGAAATGCGGAGCGTGTCCGATTCAAAAATTATGCGATTACGGGAAGAGCGGCGGCGGGTAGTATAATTTTACGCAAGGAAAAAAATTATGACGCTCGACGCCGTTGAAAAGATATTCAAACAAGCCGACCTCACGGACGTAATGATTGACGTGCTGCGCGGTTACCAGCCCGCCAAAGATTGGTTGGAATCCGCGCGGGAAATTGGCTTGCCCGGACTTGTCGTCATGGAGTTGATGCAGGGATGTCAGAATGCGAGAGAACAGCGTCAATTGGAAAAGGCTTTGTCGAAATACCAATTTTACTGGCCCAATGAAGAGTCTTGCGAGCGGGCGTTGAAAAATTTTTCCGCTCATCGTTTAAGCGACAATATCGGCTTGTTGGACGTTTTGATTGCCGAGACTGCGATTGGTCTGACTTTTTAGACGCTCCCTTTTGGGCAGCCTCGCTGATGGATTCAGCCTTTTACGGTAAAATGCCAGTCTTTGAAGCGACACGTCCCCGAAGAGAAAATTTATGCTGAAAATCTACAACACCCTTACCCGAAAAACCGAAGAATTCGTCACCCTCGAGCCGAACCTCGTCAAGATGTACGTCTGCGGCGTGACGGTGTATAACGACGCGCATGTCGGTCACGCCATGTCCGCGCTTGTATTTGACATCATCCGCCGTTACCTTGAATATCGCGGATACACCGTGAAGCATGTGATGAACTACACCGACGTGGACGATAAAATCATCCGCCGCGCAAACGAACTGGGCGAAGACCCGCTCAAACTTTCGCAGCGTTACATCAACGACTACGCCAATGACTTAAAAGCGTTGAATGTTTTGCCCGCCACGTCCAACCCGCAGGTAAGCAAAACCATGCCGTTGATTATCAAATTCATCGAAGGATTGATTGAAAAAGGTCACGCATACGCCGCCTCCAACGGCGATGTGTACTTCCGCGTCACCAGCGATGAAGACTACGGCAAACTCTCCGGGCGCAAGTTGGAAGAAATGCAAGCGGGCGCGCGCATCGAAATCGAAGAAGCCAAAGAACACCCGATGGATTTTGCGCTATGGAAAGCGGCAAAAGAAGGCGAAATTTTTTGGGAAAGCCCCTGGGGCAAGGGACGCCCCGGCTGGCATATTGAATGCTCGGCAATGAATCTCGCCGAACTCGGCGAACAGATTGACATTCACGGCGGCGGCAACGACCTTATCTTCCCGCATCATGAAAATGAAATTGCCCAAAGCGAAAGTTACACAGGCAAGCCATTTGCCCGCTATTGGGTTCACAATGGAATGCTGCAACTCGGCGGCGAGAAGATGTCCAAATCGCTGGGGAACATCATCAGCATCAAGGAATTTCTCTCCAAGCGCGAAGCGGACGTGATGAGAATGCTGGTGCTGAACGGGACGTACCGCTCCCCGCTGATATTCAACGATGAAACGCTCGACGCGGCGGAAAAGAACGTGGCGCGGCTTAAATCCGCCCTGCGAGCCGCTTCGCCATCCGCAGCCGGACTCAGCCCGGAAGCAGAAACAGCGCTTAAAGCAGCGGCTGAATCCGCCAAATCCAATTTCATCGAAGCGATGGACAACGACTTCAACACGGCGGGCGCGGTCGCCGCATTGTTTGAATTGGTGAAAGCCATTAATACCGCGCGCGATAACGGCGCAACGCAGGCGCAGTTGGACGCCCCGCAAAGCGTGTTCCGCGAGCTGTTCGGCGTGCTGGGACTCAAACTGGAAGAAAAACAAGGCAGCGAAGGCGCGGACGCTTTCATCAATTTGTTGATTGAAGTACGCAGCGAAATCAGAAAACAAAAACTTTGGGCGCTTTCCGATTTAATACGCGACCGCTTGAAAGAACTCGGCGTAATTTTGGAAGACAGCAAAACCGGCACAACATGGAAATGGGAATAACCGCAAACAAATAACTCAAAAGGGCTTCCATTTCGGGAGTCCTTTTTCATTCTGCGTGTAAAATATAAACATGACTCTTAAGCATATTCTTCGCTCTGCGGTGTACCAAAGCGGGAAAGTCATTCAGCAAATTCGCTTTGGAAATTTCAAACCTTACCCCGCGCTGCTTGGCATCTCTTTTCCCAAAAGCGGAACGCATTTGCTCGACCAAATTTTGCTCGGCTTTTCCAAAGCCGCGCCGTATGCAACACGGCTGCATTCTTTTTATGCGGAATATGACGGCGAAAGCGGAATAAAACGCCCGCCGGAACAGGCGCGCAAGTGGATTGATTCGCTGCGCGCGCGGGATGTCGCCTCGGCGCACCTGTTCGCCCGCCCCGAAATTGTTCAGCGCGTCTGCTCGCGCGACTTCATCCCCTATTTTATCTACCGCGACCCGCGCGACGTGGTTGTCTCGCATGTTTTTTATGTGACCGACATGGAAACGCGGCATGTGCATCACGCTTATTATCAATCGCTCCCCGATTTTAACGCGCGCCTGAAAGCCAGCATCCTGGGCAGACCCGGCGCCGGGGTCGAGTTTCCCAACATCGCGGAGCGCTTCGCGCCCTATCTCGGCTGGCTCGATTCGCCCGACGTGCTGCCCCTTCGCTTCGAGGATTTGATTAAAGACCGCGCCGCGGCGCTGACGCGCATCACGGAGCATTTCCTCGCGCGGGCGAACATTTCCGCGCCCCGCGAAAAAATTCTCGACGCGCTGGAACGCTCCATCAACCCCAAAAAGTCGCCCACCTTCCGCAGCGGCAAAACCGGCGAGTGGAAAAAACATTTCACCGCAGAACATAAGAAAATTTTCAAAGACGCGGCGGGCGATTTGCTCATCAAACTTGGATACGAAACAAACAATGATTGGTAACTC
The DNA here is from genome assembly GCA_034434265.1 of Anaerolineales bacterium. Taxonomy (GTDB): domain Bacteria; phylum Chloroflexota; class Anaerolineae; order Anaerolineales; family Villigracilaceae; genus Villigracilis. The sequence goes on from DAOTZP010000365.1 coordinate 8,087, forward strand.
AACTACCAATCGCCAATTATCAATTACCAATGAACTGCTCCATTGTCATACGCGCATATAACGAAGAAAAACACATCGGCCGGCTGATGAAAGGAATTAAACAGCAGACGATAAAGGATGTGGAAATTATTCTTGTTGATTCAGGTTCAACAGACGCAACCGTTTCAATTGCCGAGTCTTTTGGCGCAAAGGTTGTGCGCATTCCGCCCAGCGAATTTACTTTTGGGCGGTCGCTCAATCTTGGCATACAAGCCGCCGCCCGCGAGCTGATTGTGATTGCCAGCGCGCATGTGTACCCCGTGTACCCCGACTGGCTGGAAACCATGCTGCGCCCGTTTGAAAACCCGCAGATTGCCCTTGTTTACGGAAAACAGCGCGGACCTGAATTTGCAAAATTTTCAGAACAGCAGATTTTTCATCAATGGTATCCCGATGAAAGTGATTTGAATCAAAAAACCGCTTTTTGCAATAATGCCAATGCAGCCATTCGCAAAACGCTGTGGGAGCAAAACCCCTACGACGAGGAGTTGACCGGTCTGGAAGATTTGGCATGGGCAAAGTGGGCGAAAGAACAAGGGTATGAAATTGCTTACATCGCCGAGGCGGAGATTATCCACATCCACAACGAAACGCCGCGCGGCGTGTTCAACCGTTACAAGCGCGAAGCAATGGCGTTTAAGAAAATCCATCCCGAGTCGCATTTTAATCTTTATGATTTTACGCGCCTGACCATCACAAACATCCTCAGCGACATTTGGCACGCGGCGCGCGAAGGCGTTCTTTGGAAAAACCTGCCGTCCATTTTCTGGTTTCGATACATGCAGTTTCACGGCACAAGAATGGGGTACAAAGAATCCAGCGCGGTCACACCGCAGCTGCGGGAGACGTTTTACTACGCAAGGGAACGCCGCGCAAAAGAAACAAAAAAACGGCGTATTCCGCCGATACAGTATGAGGAGTAAGCCTTTGTCCAAACAGATAACAATGGACAAACCCAAATT
>DAOTZP010000366.1:0-3601 GCA_034434265.1 Anaerolineales bacterium
CATGCAGCACGTTTTTGCCATCGCCCGGCAGCAAAGGTTTGATGCGGTTGACCAGTTTTTGCGCGGTGAAAGGCAAGCCAAGCACTACATCCGCCGCATCTTTGCCCACGCTTTCCGCGTCCTCCACAATTAATACCAGTGGAAGTTTGGGGTCCTTCTCGCGGATGGATTGGCAGATTCGCAGACCGGTGCTTCTAAGCGACGCGGCATTAATCACAACCACGCTGGGGCTGACTTCTTTCAGCCGCGCAACCGCCTTGCTGCCATTAGCCGCAATTTGGATGTCAAATCCCTTCTTCTGCAAATCGGCTGCAAAAGAAGGGATTTCAGCGTGCTTGGATTCAATGACCAAAAGAGTAGTGGTCTTCATAAGATGGTTTTGAAAAATGCCTGTTTTATAAAATAAATTCTTAACAAACTGTTTTTTACATTTGTTAAGGTTGGACGCATTATACACCAATTCTTAACCCTGACTTGCGCGAAATAACAATTTGGCAATGGTGTAAATGTTTGGAAAATACGGCGCAGGTTCGTGGTTGCAGCAAAGCAATGCTGTTTTTTTTTATTTGTTACAAACTCCGTTGTAATAATCCCACACGTCGCATGAATTTCCGTTCTTAAACGCGCAAGTTCCCTGTTCATCTTCCGCGCCGCTGTTTGCGGTGATTTGATATTCCCCGCCGGTAATGACGCAGTATTGCGCCGCGATGGTCGCATATCCCGTCACCTTCAGCCCGCCAATGGGACATTCCCCGCGCATCATTGCCCACTCTTCGCATTGACGGTTGTCTTCAAAGATGCAAACGCCATATTGACTTTCATCGCCGCGCAGCAGCAAAACAAGCGTTCCGCCCTGTTCGCGGCAATATGCAGAAGCGGGATTGGGCATTCCAACAGAAGGCGTAGGCTCTTCTTCAAGCGGCAAAGTTTGAATGGGCTGCGGAGCTCCGCACGCGGCGGGCAATATCAGCAAAAAAATAAAAACAAAGCGAAAATTTTTTAACATAAAAATTCCCTTCTTAATGAATTTCTCAGTGGGTTAATTATAGTATAACGTGAATTCGGGATAAGAATTTTTCCCGCAACAGAGACGCGGCGAAGCGGGGAAAATGCCAATGACAAAGTTTGCCCGTTCCACACAATTTCTTTACATTTGATTCAAATATCGAAAGTAAAATCAACCTTATGAACAAGCAGCAAAAAATTCTCGCCTTTGCGTTTATCGTTTTGGGCGCGGCGGCAATTCTCTTTTTTGGAATGCGCGCATTTCGGTCCATGAATAAAATGCGCGGACACGGTCCCTTTGGCAAACCGCCCGCCGCCAGCCAAACGGACATCAACCTGATTCGCGATTGGATGACAATTCCCTATATTGCCAAAATGTACAACGTGCCGCCGGAGGCATTGTTCAAGTCTTTGGATTTGAAACAAATCAACAAGCAGGATTTTATAAAAAAAGAGTATGACAAAATGAGTTTGAAAGAGTTGAATGATGCGCTCCACCCCGAACAGGACGGCGTGATTTTGAATCACATCCGCGCTGTCATTCAAGCCATGCAAAAGCGGCAGCGCCCGCCGGAGTTCCCCGCCACGCCGCTGCCCGTTACAACGCCCGCGCCATGAACGAATTTCTGCTCACCCAAGTCATCAATTACGGCGCGCCGCTCGTTGGTTTAATTCTTTTGCTGGGCGCATTGGGGCTGCCTGTCGGCGGGTCTGTGGTGGTCATTGCCGCGGGCGCGTTTGTGCAGCAAGGGTTTCTTGATTGGCTGCAATCTTCTTTATTGGGATTGATTGGCGCGGTCATCGGCGACGCGCTCAGTTACAGCATGGGATATTTTGCCCGCGACTGGATTCAAGCCCGCTTTGGAAATTCACCCACATGGCGCGCCGCGCAGGATTCTTTTGCCAAACAAGGCGGCATGGCGGTCTTTTTGACCCGCTGGCTGGTGACTGCATTTGCCATCCCCACCAATCTAATTGCAGGCGGCAGCGGATTTCACTTCCCGCGTTTTATGATGTATGACATCGCGGGTGAAATTACATGGATTGTTTTATACGGCGGGCTGGGATACGCATTTGGCAGCCAATGGGAATTGGTGAGCGAGTTCCTCGGCAATTTTGGCGGTTTGATTTTGGGCGTGGTGATTTTTGCCGCCGGAATTCGACAAATGCTCATCTGGCAAAAGCAGTCAAAGACCGCATCCCTTTCCGCCAATTATGCCGAGTGAAATACAAGGGTATTGGGTATCGGGGGACTTATAGGAATATTACAAAAAATAAAAACAACCGGAAATAAGAGTAAAATCGTCAAAATACCACATGAAGATACCCATACCCAATTTTCCACCTCAGGTGAGCAGCATGCCCGCTTTGCCGCCTTTCATGCAAGCGCGCCCCTTTGGGTTTGATGAAACAGGCAAGGCAATCCGCACTATTAACGGCATCGCGCTGCGGTCGCCATTGAATTTTTTGCGCGAAAGCGCCGCCGAACGCGCGCAAGCCGCGCTGCCAAACGATAGCGCGCCGCAGCAGCGCGCCGCGCAAATTGAACAGGCGCAAAGTGAAATTATTGAAGAGCTTGTCCGGCGGCTCAATGCGGCAATCCCTGAGCCGCGATACCATGTCACCGTTGAACAAATCCTCAACGAAGGAAGCAGTTATTCGTTTGAGTTTTCGGTTTTCTTTTACACCATTTGCAGCGAACTTTCCGGCGACCCCAATTTTTTCTTCAAAGTTGGCGGGCGCGCCGTGCCGCCCGCATTGCTGCTGCTCATGCGCCCAATGAAGTTAACGCAGGCGTTCTCTTCCATGTCGCGCATTATTGGCAAGTTTGGGCATTTCGACGTGCGCGTGATGGAAGTCCGCGACGGGTATGCGCGCATTCAATGGTATGGGGCGGACAATGTAAAAAGTCTGCAATCGGATGATTTGAAACGCCGCGCGCTATATAACACTTGCCGCACATTGCAAGGCGGCATTGCCAGCACTTCGTACACGCATTCCGGCATTCCATACGCAGAAGTAAAGGAGTTGCGCTGCCAGCTCGACGGGCATGAGTGCTGCGAGTGGGAATTTACATGGACGCCGCAATCTTCCAACCTGTTTACGCGCTTGTTTGGAAAAAGAAAAAGCCAGCCCGCGCAGCACATCTCCCACGCGCAAACCGCTCCCCCTTCTGAAAAATCCGCGCCGGTTTTCTTTCCGGAAAATAGCGCGCCCGTTGCGCGTCCATTGCCTGAAAAAATGATGTTCCCTCCATTTGGGATGGGGAAAAATGGAAAACGGGTGGCGGACGTGGATGGCGCTACGCTGCGCGCCGTGGTGGAGTACATGACCGAGTACATTGAAAAAAAGGTCATTGCCAGCCTGCCCGCAGATGTTTCCGCCCATGTTCGTGAACAAAAAGTGGCGGAAGCCCAACAAGCCGCGCTGGATGAGCTCATACGCCGGGTAAATGCCGCCATGCCGGAGGGGTATCATCTGACGCTGCAGGAAGCGATGAAAAACGGCAATTCATTTTCCAATGAGTTGGGGTCATTTTTTGCGAATATTGCCGCAGAAATTTCAGGCGACCCGCAGTTCGATTTCAATCGTGGAA
>DAOTZP010000367.1:0-3390 GCA_034434265.1 Anaerolineales bacterium
CGCCGCTGGGGGCGCATAAATGTCCTGCGCGCAGCACGCTGCCATCTCCGCCTACGGCGATGAGCATATCAAATTCGCCCTTTTTAACGCGGCGGCGCAGTTCTTCATCATAGAGCGAGCCGACTGGCGCTTCCATGCCTTTGGCTTTCAAAAACGCGGACATTGCTTCCGCTTCTGAAAAGGCTTCGGGCATTTTGGGATATGCAGTGACCACAGGGTTTTTGGGGATGAAGTTTGCAGCCATGCGTGGAATTATAAAGGGAATAGAGAATAGAGAATAGAGATTGGAGATTGGAGGTTAGAGGCGCTGGTCGCAGATTTGGCGGTAGCCGCATTTGGCGCAGCGGGCTGGGCTTTGGTGCGAGCGCGGGACGTTTCGTTTGTGTTCGTCTTGTTTCATTTCCGCAAGCAAAGCCAGTAATGATTTTTCAAGGTCGGGCGTGTAATCTACGGCGAAGTCGCGGTCTTCGTAATGGATGATTCCATAACGCGGGCGTTTGTTGTACGTTTTTTCAACGAGCAGGCAGTATGCGGCAAGTTGATAAATATGCGAATCATACGGCGCTTCGGGCGCGCGCCCCGATTTGACTTCAACGGGGATGATTTCGTCTCCCTTTTCTATCAGATAATCGGGCTTGCCGGTTAGTTCCAGCGGTGCATAGTAGAGCGGCTTTTCAATTTTTCCCCAGCCGTTTGTGTCGGTGTAGATGATTCTTCCGCCGGGGAGCCCCGCTTCTTTTTGCCGGGCTGCCGATTTGCGAAAGAAGAAGAAGGCAAGGATAAAAAGGAAGAGGGCGAGGTAGAGCATGAACAGTATTCAGTATTCAGTGTTTGGAAGCCAGCGTTAGATGCGGGCGGCACAGTATGCGACAAGGGTGAGGATGGATGCGAGGAGCAGAATCATGCCGAGGGTGCGAAGCAAAACCGCGCTTAAGGCTTTGCGTCCATGCTTGCGGTGCAGTTCGGCGCCTGCGGCGAGTTCCATCTTGTTCGCGGATTCGTGTCCCGTTTTGCGGTATTTCCATGCGCGGCGGCAGTATAAATAATTTCCAATATCAGAGGCGCGGATGATTGACATGCGCAAAGTATAGCACAAATTTTCTAATTTTGATTCTTAAGTGTATTGCGAAACTTTTTGAAGGTTAAAAGGTGGACATTTCAAAAAAAGACATTAAAATAGGCTGGTACTTTATTTCGCTTTTCAAAGAGGAATCCCCATTGAGCAACTGGCACGGAAAATTCGTCATCGGCTTGACTGGCAATATCGCCACTGGAAAAAGCGTGGTGCGGCGCATGTTGGAGCATTTGGGCGCATACACCATTGACGCGGACGCGCTTGCCCATCGCGCATACGCAAAGGGCGCGCCGGGGTATCAGCCCGTGCTGGACAAGTTTGGCAAGTGGTTGCTCAACAACGACGGCGAAATTGACCGCGCCAAACTGGGCAACCTTGTTTTCAATGATTCCGAAGCAATGGCGCAGCTCGAAGCCATTGTTCACCCGCTGGTGCGCCAAGCCGCCGAAATGCTGGCGCAGCGCGCCCAGCAAAAGGTGGTGGTCATTGAAGCCATTAAGCTGCTGGAAGGCGAGTTGCGCACGGTGTGCAACTCCATTTGGGTGACCAACGCGCCCGAAGCCGTGCAGGTGGAACGACTGGTTGCCAAGCGCGGGTTCACCCGCGAGCGCGCCATTGAGCGGGTTCACGCCCAATCGGCGCAAAGCGCAAAAGTGGCGCTGGCAAACGTGGTGATTAACAACACCGGGTCTTTTGAAGAGCTATGGCAGCAGGTAAGCGCGGCATGGAAGAAGGTTGTGCCGGGCGCCAGCGGCGAAACCAGCGAAGTTGGAATCAAAGTTCCCAAACCCGCCGCAGCGGGCGAGTTTTCCGTTCAACGCGGCAAGCCAAAACACTCCACCGCCATTGCCGAAATCATCACCCGCTTGAGCAAAGGCGAGCGCAAGATGACCGCCGACAGCGTGATGGAAAGTTTTGGCGATAAAGCCTACATGCTGCTGTATTTGGATGGCAGCCTTGTCGGGTTGGCTGGCTGGCAGGTGGAAAACCTTGTCACCCGCACCGCCGATATTTTCCTTGAAGAACACATCAACCCGCAAAAAGCGCTGGATTTATTAATCAAAGAAGTGGAACGCGCTTCAAGCGAATTGCAAAGCGAAGCTTCCCTCATCTTCCCACTTGGCGCGCTCGCCGCGCAGGAAGAGATGTGGAAACAAATTGGCTACGAAAAGCGCACGCCCGAATCGCTGGGCGTGCAAGCGTGGCAGGATTCCGCAACCGAAGCCTTAAGCGCCGGCGGCGTTTTATACTTCAAGCAGCTGCGGCAAGACCGCGTCCTGCGCCCCATTTAAGGTCAGGGACGAGAGGAATCGGTCAATTAGGATTCCACTTCCCTGATTACCTGTTCCAAATCACCTATCATTGTGACCGAGTTTCTCAACAACTTCTTTTTTATCTTTCAACGACTCAGCTGGCTGAGCGTATTTGATATTTTGCTCGTCACGCTGATTTTTTTTGGTTTGCTGTATTCCCTGCGCGATACGCAAGCCATGGCGTTGCTGCGCGGCATGATTATTCTGATTGTCGGCATCATCCTGCTGACCAGTCTGGTGGAACTGCCCGCGTTTTCATGGCTGGCAAACAACACCCTGCCCGCGCTCATTCTTTCCATCCCGGTCATCTTTGCGCCCGAAATCCGCCGCACGCTGGAACGGCTGGGACGCGCCGAAACCATCTGGCAATTTAATGCCAAGCCAGCCGATGCCGCCATTGAACAAACCATCCATGCCGTAGTCAGCGCGGCGGCGCGCCTTTCCGCGCGTCAACACGGGGCGTTAATTGTCTTGCAGCGTCAGGATAATCTGGAAGAATACATCAATACCGGCGTGCAATTAAATGCAAAAATCACGCCGGAAATTTTGCTGCAAATTTTTTATCCCAACACGCCGCTGCACGATGGCGGCGTCATCATTGCCGGGGCAAAAGTGGCGGCGGCGGCGTGTGTCATGCCGCTTTCCGCCAGCGGTGTTTTGAACCGCACGCCGGAACGTCAGATGGGGCTGCGTCACCGCGCCGCGCTTGGCACATCCGAAGCAAGCGACGCGGTCACGGTGGTGGTCTCTGAAGAAACCGGCGCAATCTCCATTGCTCATGCGGGTAGAATGCTGCGCAGGCTCGACCCGGACCGTCTGGAAAACATTCTGCTTGCATTCTTTCGCCCAACCGAAGAAACGCAAAAAAAGGCAAGCAGGCTGAGAAACATGTTCCGCAAAAAAAGCAAGTGATGGAAATTATGCTGCGCTGGATTTCTGAAAACTACCGAACCTTTCTTTGGGCATTTGCGCTGGCAGTCGCCGTGTGGATTTCGGCTGTCT
>DAOTZP010000368.1:0-3788 GCA_034434265.1 Anaerolineales bacterium
GAATGGTACTTCCTCTTCCTGTTTAAGTTCTTGGCGTTGTACGGGCAGCTCCCTGTGCTTGGAAAAATCGAATGGATTGCCACAGCGCTCATCCCCGGCGTGGCAATTGCCATCCTAACCCTGCTGCCCTTCATCGAAAAAAGCCCGCACCGCTATTACGGCAAACGCGTACTGCCCATTTCCATCATGTCCATTATGGTGGTGGGCATTGTCTTGCTCACCCTTGTTGCAGAGGTCCCCACGGTGACGGAAGATGGCTCAAAACTGATTGGCGCGCTGCAAACGTGGATGGGCATCATCGTCCCGACTCTTGCCTACATCCTGCTTTTTCTGATGTCATTTGTCTTCAAATCCTCCACGCGCAGCATGGTGTGGACTTCAGTAATCGCCTCCGCTGTGATGATTTCGCTCGGCATCGCAACCCTTGCGCTGGCGCCCGAAACCACGCACGCGCAGGAAGAAGTCGCCACCACATTGGTGGACCAAATCATCGCCGGACAGGATTTATACTCCGTTCACTGCGCGGAATGTCACGGCGATGACGGCACAGTTGCGGTCATCGAAGGCGTGGAAGGTCTGGAAGGCGAAAAAATCACGCCCATCAACAGCCGCGACGTGCTTTACACCATCACAGACTCCGCGATGTACGAAGTCATCGCCTACGGACGCCCCAGCGCGGGCATGCCTCCCTTTGGCAAAACCTACGGCGGCGAACTCACCCGCAGTGAGATTGATTACATCACAATTTTTATGCGCTATTCATGGGACGACCGCTTTGAAGCCCCCGTACTGCCCGAGCTCTTCCCCCCGCTTGCCGAAGGCGAAGCGCCTTCCTATGAAGTTCACATCCAGCCGATTGTCAAACGCTACTGCATCTCCTGTCACCGCGCCGGAAAGGAAAACAACAACTACCTGATGACAAGTTACGAGGAAATTTTGCAAACCGGCGACAACAAAGATAAAAACATCATCGCCGGAGATGAAAACTCCTACCTGCTGAAAGTTATTCAGGGGCATGAAATCAAAGACGCCAACGGGGACGTCATCATCGGAGTGATGCCGCCGAGCAAAGCGCTCAAGCCTGATGTGATTGATGTATTCATCCGCTGGATTATGAACGGGATGCCGCAAACCGCGCTGGACGCGCAAAACGCAGCGACTCCATAACGCGCCAAAAACAACCCGCGCAGTTTTTACCAACCGGCAAATGTTTTCCCGCCCCACCCAATCAAGACCAGTGGATGGGGCGGGATTTTTTTATTTCACCAATTCCAAAACCGCCAGCGCAGCCATGCCAACCAAAATGGTCAGCAGCGTGTTTTTGGAATACCACGCAACCGCCGCAGCGATAACGCCCGCCAGCAAGCGCGTGTTGCCCGCTGAAACATCAAACTGCCCGCCGGGGTACATCACCTCCGGCAGGATGATGGCGGAAAGCACAGCAGGCGGAACATAATGTAAAGCGCGCCGCATGGTTTCGGGAATATCGAACCTGCCAAACAGAAAAATCAGCGAGAAGCGCATCCCAAATGTGATAAGCCCGCCGATGAACATAATCAGCCAGATGTTCATTGCCTGCCCTCCAGAAACGTGCCGACGGCAATCCCCGTCAAAGCGGCAAGGATGAGTCCCAGTTTGAAGGGGAGCGAATAAGCAGCAAGCGCAACCAGCCCGGCGCTCAACGCAGCCGCAATGGCGGGCTTGCTTTTCAAAGCCGTGACGACCATCGCAATAAACGTCAGCGGCAGGGCAAAATCCAGCGGTAGCCAGCCGGGAATTTCCGCGCCGAGAAAAACACCCAACCCCGTGCTGACCTGCCATGTGAACCAAAGCGAAAATCCCGCTCCAAGCAAAAACCAATGGCTGTGTTTATTGACGCCCTCTTTTTCATACTTAATCGCGGCGGGCGCGTACGCTTCATCCGTCAAAAGATACGAAAGCAAAATTTTCCAGCGCAGCGAAAGGTCGTGCAAATACGGCGCGAGCGAAGCGCTGTACAGCATGTGACGCAAATTGACCACCGCAATCGTAACGATGATGACCAAGCCCGGCGCGCCTTCTTTCACCAACTGCGCAGCGACAAATTGCGAAGAGCCTGCAAACACAATCGAAGACATCATTTGCGATGCCAGAGCGGAAAGTCCCGCGTTCAAAGCGAGCGCGCCGTAAATCATGCCAAAGGGAAAAACCCCAATCAGCAGGGGAAACTCCGCGCGCACGCCGTCCCAAAATATTTTTCGTGATTCATTCATATTGGATTCACCTTTGAAAATATACAAGCCTTTATGATACCATTGCCCAACTTTGCAAATTGGAGGAATGTATGACCCGTGAAGAAGCGCTTGCGCTGGTGCGCGAATTTGTAAAAAACGAAGGATTGGTGCGCCACATGCTTTCGGTGGAAGCCGCCATGCGTTTTTACGCCGAAAAATTCGGCGAGGATGTGGAGCAGTGGGGCTTGCTCGGCTTGCTGCACGATTTTGATTGGGAGATTCACCCCACGCTGGAACAACATCCGCAGGCGGGTTCGCACATTTTGCGCGAACGCGGCGTGAGCGAAGACATCGTGCAAGACATCCTCAGCCACGCCGACCACACCGGCGTCCCGCGCAATACGCTGCGCCGCAAAGCGCTCGCCGCGTGCGATGAAATCACCGGCTTGATTACCGCCGTCGCGCTGGTACGTCCCTCCCGCTCGTTATATGATTTGGAAACCTCATCCGTAAAAAAGAAATGGAAGGATAAAGCCTTTGCCGCCGGAACAGACCGCACGGAAATGGAACACTGCGCAAAAGAATTCGGCGTGGAAATTTGGGAGCATGTCGGCAATGTCATCCTTGCCATGCGGAGGATTGCGCCGCAACTGGGCTTAACCGGCGCTTTACCCGAACCCGGATAGAGAAAAAGACCATGCAAATTTGTTAGGTCAAATTTTTGGGAAAATCTTGCATTTTTTTGGCATTGTCGTATAATATAGTCATCCTTGATGACCTTCAGGGAAATTCTAAAGAAAGGAGATTTGCTAACATGTTATTTGCCCCCAAGGAAAAAGGTCAGGGTCTCGTAGAATATGCGCTCATCCTCGTTTTGGTTGCTATTGTGGTTATTGCTGCGCTCATGATTATGGGACCATTGATCGGCAACATCTTCAGCAACATCAACTCCAGCCTCTCAACTGGTACCTAGTTTTGATTTTGTTGCAAAAAAAGAACTGCGGACTTTATCCGCAGTTCTTTTTTTTTGGCGTGTGCCTAATCTGTGGTGAAATCTTGCAGAAAGCCCGCAAAATTAGGCACTTCCCTTTTTTAAGACACAAACAAGAGCAGTTAATGTATAATAAATTACCTTTTGTTTCTCAAAAGGAATCCACAAAGAAAGGAGAAAAAGCCATGTTGTTCGCACCCAAGGAAAAAGGTCAAGGTCTCGTAGAATACGCGCTCATTCTTGTTTTGGTTGCTATTGTCGTTATTGCTGCGCTCATGATTATGGGACCCTTGATCGGCAACATCTTCAGCACCATCAATTCCAGCCTGCAAGCGCCCTTCTAATCCATTCATGCTTCAAAAAAAAGACCACAGATGTTTCGTCTGTGGTCTTTTTGATTTTATATCGCCACCTTTTCAGAATTTCCCCGCAGCGACTCAACCGCCGCAAACGCCGCCTTTGCCACCCCGATGAGATGCTCATACGGAATGGGCGGCTGCCCCCCGTTTTTGATTGCCCCCGCCAGCGCGGACATTTCCTCCCGCCAGCCTTTATCCTGCGCCATTCGTTCTTCTTTCCTGCGA
>DAOTZP010000369.1:0-3928 GCA_034434265.1 Anaerolineales bacterium
CTGTTTTGAACCGCCGATGTGCAGAGGGCGCAGAGTTTTTAATGAATTTCTCCGTGTCCTCCGCGCCTCTGCGGTAAAAATTAAGCAAGGGTAGCAATTTGGGTTATTTAACTGATGTTACGCATCTTTGTCATTTCGACGAGACGCGAAGCGGCGAAGAGAAATCCTCTCGCGCAGGGAACAAGATTTCTGCTTTGCGGACACAATGTCAGTCGCTGCCGCTCCCTCGAAATGACACAGCGCGGAATGTGAGTTATTTAACTCAAGTATGGTAAAATCGCCGCGCTTGAAAAAAAAATTGGAGGGATGGCCGAGCGGCTGAAGGCGCATGTCTTGAAAACATGTTTGGGTCACACCAACGTGGGTTCGAATCCCACTCCCTCCGCTCGACAATTTACGATTTTAGATTTAGGATTGTTGTGATAAAATCCCAGTCGCAAATCGTCAATGTATCAATCGTAAATTGACATTGGGGAGGTGCCAGAGTGGCTGAATGGGCTCGCCTGCTAAGTGAGTGCCGGGGTTAAACCCGGTCGCGGGTTCGAATCCCGCCCTCTCCGCTGAAAACGCGCTTCAAACTTTTTGAGGCGCGTTTTTGTTTTATACAACATGGGACGGCAGACCGCCGACCATAGATTATGGTACGCCGTCAAATTAGTGAAGCCGAAGCGCGCCCGTACGGTACGTTGATAGAATACGCGGCAGTTGTGAAATGAGCTGTCATCTCCTGTGCTAAAATAAAAATGAATTAAGGAGTGACCATGTTAGAAACAACCTTTAACATTCGCGTTCCAAGCAATATTATTGATTTGGGTTTGACGCAGGAAGATGTGCAGCGCCGGGTTTCCGAGTGGCTGGCTTTTTCGCTTTTTTCCGAAGGAAAAATCTCATCTGGCAAAGCAGGACAGTTGCTGGGAATCAGCCGCCTTGAATTTATCGAACTTCTGAAAGCGCGCGGAATTGCTTACATCAACTTTTCAGAAGAAGAAATCAAAGAAGAAATTGAATCCATTAATCAGCTCAACTTGCCTTCCCAAACATGATTGTTGTATCGAACTCCACCCCGCTAATTGGTCTTTCCTCCATTGGCAGGCTTGGCATCTTGCATGACCTATTTGGGAAAATTTACATTCCGCAAGCAGTTTATGACGAAACTGTTACGAATGGGCGCGAAGAAGGCTTTGCAAAAAAAGAAATTGCAAAAGCGGAGTGGATTCACAGTGTAAAGGTGAAAGACCGCCTTGCTGTGAATGTTCTTTTGGATGAACTGGATTTGGGGGAAGTGGAAACCATCATTCTTGCGATGGAGCTCAAAGCCGATTGGGTATTAATGGATGAAAAGAAAGGACGCCGAAAACTTTCCCAACTGGGTATTCCAAAAATCGGCACAATGGGAGCGTTGCTCAAAGCAAAACAACTTGGCTTGATTTCGGTTTTGAAACCTGAAATTGACAAACTTCAAAAAGCAGGGTTTATTATCTCTCCAGCAATGGTCAACGAAATTTTGCAATCGGCGGGGGAATAGAACTTCTGAGAATTTTTTAAGCGTTATGCCCAAATTACTTCTTCTCACCGATGGCGCGGAGGAATACCGCGCCCTGCTCGAAAAACAAAACCTGCCCAGCTTGGAGTTTTGTTCGCAAACGGATTTGGATTGCGAGATTGTCTTCGGCGCGCCCAAAGCAATTCAACCCCGCCTGGCTGCGTTTACACATCTTAAATGGGTTCAATCCACATGGGCGGGCGTGGAGCCGCTGCTTGACCCGACTCTCCGCCGCGATTACATCCTCACCAACGCGCGCGGAGTCTTCGGCGGGCTGATGTCTGAATTCGTCTTTGGGCATTTGCTCTACCACGAAAAAAGAATCGGTCTCCACTTGCAGGCGCAAAAAGAAAAACGCTGGCAGCACGAAGATATTGGCATGTTGCGCGGCAAGACCATTGGCTTGCTTGGCGTTGGCTCCATTGGCGCGCATTTGGCGCAAACCGCAAAACACTTTGGCATGACCGTGCGCGGATATACGCGGGAGAGCGAATCCAGCAGCCATGTGGATGCGTATTATCACGGGGGTGCGTTAATTGAATTTGCGCGCGGCTTGGATTATCTTGTATGCGTTCTTCCGCGCACCCAAGAGACAAACCAAATCATAAACGCGGACGTGCTGAACGCGCTTCCGCCCCGCGCCATTCTCCTCAACGCCGGGCGCGGAAACGCGGTGGATGAATCCGCGCTGATTGACGCGCTCCATCAAAACAAACTCGCCGCCGCCGTTTTGGATGTGTTTGAGCAGGAACCTCTGCCCGCCGAACATCCCTTTTGGGAAACGCCCAATTTACAAATCACCTTTCACACTTCCGCGTTAAGTTACCCCGAAGACCTTGTAAAAATCTTTGTTGAAAACTACCGCCTGTTTTTGCAAGGCAAACCGCTCAATCACCGTGTGAATTTTGAGCGCGGGTATTAATTTTTTGTAGTAAAATAGCGCCCATGCAACCCAAACCCAACTTCCCAATGGTGACAATGACCATGGCCATGCAAATGGAGATGTCTTGCCGCGTCTGGGAAGCTTGTTAGGGTTTTTTCCCTGAAACATAACGGGCTGTCCATGACGCGGGCAGTCCGTTTTTATTTTTTTCTACTCATCTACTCATCTACTATTGGAGTGAACCATGTCTGAAAACATCTTAATCGCCGTTGCCTGGCCCTACGCCAATGCCGAAATTCACGTTGGAAATTTAACCGGCTCGCACCTGCCCGGAGATATTGTTGCGCGGTATCACCGCCTGAAAGGAAACAAAGTGTTGATGATTACCGGCACCGATGCGCACGGCACGCCCGTCACCATGAGCGCGGATAAACTCGGCAAGCCGGTGGAGGAAGTGTACAAGTTCTACCACGAAGGATTCATTGACCTCTTTCAAAAAATCGGCATCACCTACGATTTATACACCACCACGCACAGCGAAAATCACTTCAAAGTTTCGCAATCCATCTTTTTGGCATTGCAAAAGAACGGATTTTTATTCACCAAAATCGAGCCGCAATGGTTTTCGCCCGGGCTGAATCGCTTTTTGCCCGACCGATATATTGAGGGAACATGCTACATCTGCGGCGATGAAAACGCGCGCTCCGACCAGTGTGACAAATGCGGAAACGTGCTGGAACCCGCCCGTCTGCTCAACCCGCGTTCCAAGTGGACGGGCGACACATCCACGCCTGAACTGCGCGAGACGGAACACTTTTACATTGATTTATCCAAACTCGAACCGGATGTAAAAAAGTTTTTGAAAGAACGCGCCGGTCACATGCGCGATACCGTTCTCGGCGAATCGCTTGGCAAAATTGAAGCCGAAGGACTCAAGCCGCGCCCCATCACCCGCGATTTGGATTGGGGCATTCCCGTCCCCGTTGAAGGCTGGGACGGCAAATGTTTATATGTGTGGTTTGAAGCCGTCATTGGTTATCTTTCCGCGCCAATTGAATGGGCGCAGATTTCCGGCAGCCCAAACGCATGGCGCGATTGGTGGACGAACCCTGCCGCGAAGCAATTTCACTTCATCGGCAAAGACAACATCTTCTTTCACACTTCGCTTTGGCCCGCCGAGTTAATGGGCGTGGGCAGCGCGTTTATGGAAATTTTTGCAGGCGAGAAAAACGCGCCGCTCATTCTTCCGTATGATGTGCCAGCCAACCAGTTTATGAATTTGGAAAAACAAAAAATCAGCGGCTCGCGCAACTGGGCTGTCTGGGGACGCGACGCGCTCACGCGGTACGACCCCGACGCCATCCGCTACTACCTCACCGCCAACATGCCCGAAGCGCGCGACAGCGATTGGGATTGGGCGGAGTTTGTGGCGCGCAACAACAACGAGCTCGTTGCCACATGGGGCAACCTTGCCAACCGCGTGCTTTCATTTTCATATAAAC
>DAOTZP010000370.1:0-1758 GCA_034434265.1 Anaerolineales bacterium
TCGACGAGCCTTGTCTCGAACGAATGACAATTTACCGAAACATATCCTGCTCTTTGGGGCGAAGCAGTTCGCGCAGCGAGCCTTCGCCGAGCGGGTAGGGAAACCCGCGCGCGTGGACGACGGGCGTGCCTTCGGCGGCTTGTCCCATCATCAGCGAGGCGGCGGCGGCGAGCTCATCCGCCACGCCTACAATGGTGATTTTAAGCGTGTGACCAAACAGGTCGCGCCAGCCGCGTTCATCCACCAAGGCGGGGATTCCGCTCAACCCGATGCAAATGCCCACGGTGCCGATTCTCCACGCGCGCCCGTGCGAATCAATAATCATCACGCCGATTTTTTTGCCGGTAATGGTTTGAATGGCTTGGCGAATTTCCCTTGCCGAGCGGTCCGGGTCAACGGGCAGCAGCAGCGCGTATTCGCCGCCATCTTCGCCTGTCACGTTGGACTGGTCAATGCCCGCGTTCGCGCATACAAATCCCAGTTTGTGTTCCACGACAACCGTTCCCATGCGCACGCGCAAAACCTCATTGGATTCTTGCAGCAGCAATTCGGCAATGCGCGGGTCCTTGCCCGATTTTTGCGCCAGTTCCAGCGCGCGATTGGAAGGCGTTACGGTTGCAAGGTTCACCATGCGCCCTTCGGCTTTGCTGACAATCTTTTGCGCGAGGACGAGAATATCGTCATCTTGCAGTTCAATGTTTGTCACGCGCAAGGCGTTAAGAAGAATATCCGCCAAGTTGTCGCCTTGACGGATGAAGGGAATGTGTTTGAGGGGGGTGAGGGTTAAAGACATTGGTGAATAGAGATTGGAGATTGGTGATTGTAATTGGCAATCTCCAATTTCCAATTCCTGTTTACTTCGTTACGCCTGTAATCTTAATGCCCGCGTGCGTTGTGCCGTATTTTTTGTTAATGCCAATCAGCACGCTGGTGAGACCTTCAACCACCACCGAGTTTTCAATGGGACCTGCATCCCATCCGCGCAGACCGGCTGCTTCCACCAGTTTGATGGTTTCGGCGCGCGCTTCTTTGCTTGTGCCGGTTACCAGCACGTCGCATTCCACGTCCGCGTCGTCAAGCAAATGCTCATGCGAGATGTTTTGGAACGCGGCGCAAATTTGCACATCGTCACCCAAAATTTCTTTGGCTTCCTGCGTGGCGGAGCCTGCGGGCGGCATTTGCACTGTGGCAACTTTGGGCGGCACGAGCGGAACGGTTACATCCACCAGCAGTTTGCCTTTGAGCGCGTCTTTCACCGTCTCCAATGTGGACTTGTGCGCGGAGTACGGCACGGTTAGTACAACAATGTTTGCCTGCTGCGCGGCTTCCAAATTTCCCAGCCCTTCCACAAATGCGCCTTCTCCCAACATGCTTTGCAGTTCGGCTGCGGCGGCTTTGGCTTTTTCCGCATCGCGCGAGCCAATGTGAACATGATACCCCGCCTTTGCCCAGCGGTACGCCAAGCCTTTGCCTTCTTTTCCCGTTCCGCCCAATACTGCAATGGATAATAAAAGATGCGAATCTGACATGCAAGTCTCCGATTATGAATTTTCTTGATTTTTTTCTTTCAACCGCCGAATGGCATCCATCATCGCTTGCTTGGATTTTTCGGGGTCTTCTTTTTCTTTTACCTTGACTTGAACGGGCGCGGGTTTTTCTTCGGGCTGGCTTTCTTTTTCTTCCCGCGATTTTTTCGGCGCCGGAATAAAAATCTCCTCGCCCCAGCCTTTTGCCGCTTTGACGACTTCTTCCTCGTAG